>CAZWLI010000160.1:0-20509 GCA_964634525.1 uncultured Candidatus Peribacteria bacterium
AGACCAAGTGAGCCAAGTCTTTCACGGTTTGGGAATATACGATATTCAGGAATGAGAACTTCTCTTGGGATTTGAGCATTCGTAACTCCTGGCTGAAGTTTTAGCTCGTCACGCACTTTTTCAGCCACTTCTCGGATCACCACAAGATCATCACCGAAAACTTTGACGACGATGGGAGCACGAACACCAGATAAGAGCTCCTCCATTTTATGAGTAATGGGTTGTCCAAGACTAAAGTCTGCGCCCTGAAATCCATCCAGTACCTTTTGAATTTCTCTGAATAAACGTTTGCGTTCTTTTTCAAGCCCATGAGCAAACGTTACTTGGATTTCACTCGTGTTTGCGCCACTGTCATGCGGATCTGCTCCCGCACGCCCTGTCAAATGGCTTACGCGCACTACTCCGGGAATTGCGCCTATCTTTTTTTCAACTTGGGAAGCAAAATTATTTGAGGTCTGAAGGTCAGTACCGACAGGCATAACAAGCCCGACCGTCACAGCGCCTTCATTAAAAGGTGGAACTCCTTCTTTTCCTGCATACACAAAGAGAACCATGGCAACCATGAGACCACCAACAATTCCCGTCATAAGTTTGCGTGAATTATTGATGCTCCATCCAATAAGCGGTGTTATATTTCTTTTGATCCAACGAACAAATTTTGTCTCTTCATGGCCATTTTCTTTTTTTGAAGTTCCTAAAAGGAGAACGCAAAGAGATGGCGTGAGGGTAAGGGAAACAAAGAGAGATGCTATGAGAGAAGTAAGATAGGCAAGCCCAAGAGGCGCCAGAAGTTTTCCTTCAACCCCTGGAATGAAAAATATTGGTAAGAAAACAATTACCACGAGCAGCGTGGCATACACGATTGAATTACGCACTTCACTTGAAGCTTTAAAAACAACTTTTTCCAGAGGCTCTCGTTGCCCATTTTTTCTCCATTCACGAAGTCTTGTAAAAACATTCTCCACACCAACGATGGCATCATCAACAAGCTCGCCAATCGCAACCGCAATACCCCCCAGCGTCATAACATTGACCGAGAAACCCGCCAGTTTGAATACAATAGCGGTAACCAGAATGCTCATCGGAATAGCGGTGAGCGTAATAAAGGTTGTCCGAATATTGGCTAAGAAAAGTATCAAAATAATGATCACCAGGATTGTTCCATCGCGTAACGCATCAACGACATTCGTCAGACTTGCCGTGATAAACCATTCTTGTCTAAAAAGATCATTATGAAGTTTCAAGCCTTCTGGAAGACTTTTTTCAAGCGACCGCAGCGTCTCATCAACCAGCTTCGTAACCTCAAGCGTCTCTGCTTGAGGCTGTTTGACAATTCTCATGACAACACCGTCTTCCCCATCAATGGTGGCGGCTCCTCGCACGGGGCTAGGACCTTCTATAAGGCTCGCTACATCAGCTAAAACTATGGGCCTCTTATTAAAAGAACCCACGCCAAGGGATTGGAGTTCACTGATTTTATTTGGAGCTACTAAGATTCGTATTGGATATTCACGTTCATTTTGAACAAGGATGCCACCACCTCGATTTCGTAGCGCACCTTCAACACTTTTCACAATATCTCCAATTTGGAGACCATATCGCGAGAGTCGTTCAGCATTACTGTTGATCTGCCACTCACGCACGTCACCGCCCATAACAATGACATCAGAGATTCCAGGCAAGCGTAATAAGGCAGGGCGTATCGTCCAGTCAGCAAGCGTTCTGAGTTGCATACCATCAAGATTCGACTCCTTTGAAGATATGCCCGCCCACATGATCTCTCCCATAATTGAGGCTACAGGCCCAAGCGTTGGCTTTGCGCCCTCAGGAAGATTCAATTGCGCGATTCTTTCCTGAATAATTTGACGGTTGCGATAAATATCTGAACCCCAAGTAAACTCCACTTGGACGATAGCAAGTCCAAACGAAGCGGTACCTCGAATACGTTCGACTCCTGGCGCGCCAGAAACTGCTGATTCAAGAGGAGTTAAAATAAGACGTTCAATTTCTTCAGGGGCAAGACCTTCTCCTTCAGTAAAAATAGCGACCGTCGGTTTGTTAATATTCGGCAAAAGATCGACCTTCATGGTCAACAAACTAAAAATTCCTAGTCCCGCAATAACAATAGAAATGATAACGGTTGTCCGTGTATGATCGATTGCCCAAAGGATAATTCGGTTGAGCATAAAAAATTATTATGGAATAAAGTAATTATTCATCATGAGAATGGCCATGCCCGTCACCTTCCGTGGCACCTGCTTTAGCTTCTTCGGCATGTTCTTGCACTGTTGGGGCAATTCCTTGCCACTTTGATCCACTCACTAAATCTGCAGAGGGTTTGACAACAAATTGATCATTCAATGCAGCCCCCTCAAGAATTTCAATTTGATCACCAAAAGCTCTTCCAATGCTCACTTCTTTTTTATGCACAAGAGAATCCTTATCTATCATCCAAATACTGTTTTTTCCATTTTGATCAATACCAAGGGCTGAGCGTGGTACAACAAGAAGTTTGCCTTGAGTTTGTGGAACGATTCTGACATTCGCGTGCACCGGTAAGTTTGCATCTCTATTTAAATCGGCATCAGCTAAGAAAAATCCGTTTGAATCGAGAGCAAGAGACACGCCCGTTACCTTTGCTGGCGTCTTCCCAAACGGTGAATTTGGTGACTCGATATAAACCTCTTCACCAACGCTCACGAATTTCGTGTCGGCAGGTATCTTAAAACGAACAAACTTCTTGGCCTTCACATTCCCGGTGATGGAAAAGACGGCGGTTTCGGGAGTGACATGGTCACCAAGATTCTTATAGATTCCGGAGATATAGCCTGTCTTAAGAGCCATGATCTCCTGGCCTCCTATTTTAGAAGCAAATACACGATATGCCACTTCCGCTGCCTCCGCTTCCGCCTCAGAAAGCAGTTTTTCTTTTTGCAACTCAAGAAGCTGATTATCGTACTCAAACTTTTGCTTCTCAATGTCGGTTTCAATTTCGATT
The DNA here is from genome assembly GCA_964634525.1 of uncultured Candidatus Peribacteria bacterium. Lineage (GTDB taxonomy): Bacteria > Patescibacteriota > Gracilibacteria > JAUYGZ01 > JAUYGZ01 > CAZWLI01. The sequence continues at coordinate 2,999 of CAZWLI010000160.1, forward strand.
CTTTTTGCATCCTTCAAGCTCTCCGTAATTTCGTAGGAACTTTGGGCGTTTTTAGCGCCTACTTCTAGACCAACGATTTCACGATCCTGCTCAGCTTTTGCTTTCTCATAATCCGCTTGTTTTTGAGCCAATTGGCCCAGAGACTCTTTATAATCTTTCAGTGTTTCATAGAAATCCTTTTCATTTTCCGTGAGAACTCCGCGCAAATTTGTAAGTTTCGCGGATGAGATATTTTCCATCGGAATAGAACCTAAGAGCAATTTACTAGTTGCATTAAGAAATACGATTATTTTTTTCTCTGGAATTTTACTTTCATCCTTAAAAGCATTTCTCAAATCTGTTAATGCGTAAATAAAATTCGATCTTGAATTGAGTTCAAAAAATCCAAAAGCATCATTGAGATTCCGTTCTCCTAAAACATTTTGTGAGCCCAAGTCGGTATCGCCTAGTATAAGTGGAGTTAGTTCCAGATATGCTTTTTCAGCAGCTTTCCATGCTCTTTTTAATTCAGAATGAACTCTCGTTTGCGCCTGGTCATACTCAGCTTGAGCTGATTGGATGATCGCATCCTTCGCCTGTTTTTGAGAGGTTAATTGTTGTTTTGCACCCTGGGCCAGATTAAGGTTTTGCAAAGCTTGTTTATCAATGGTCTGGATCGCTGAATCTTTTGAGCGATTCAGAATAGTTTTTAATGTCTCGATGCGTTGTTTACTTTCGTTGGTTATTTTGTCTATAACTCCTATTTGAAGTTTGGCTTTTTCAGCACTTTTGGCTTTTTCAGCCAAAGTGGCAATAAGATCTGGATTCGGCGCAATAGATAATCTGCCAAGGACCTGCCCTTTTCTTACGTACTGACCAATTCTTGCCTTCATTTCAATGAGTTGCCCTTCGACAAGAGGATGAATCTGCACATCATCCGTTGAAAGTACCTCGCCTGCAAAAGAGGTATTATTAATCCCTAATTTTTCCAGTTCGGTTTCTTGAATAGTGGCGAATGACGATTGGGGACGAGATTCGAGCGTTTTTGCTTCGCTGGGAGCTTCATCATGTCCTGGGCCTGCAAGGACTCGTGAAATATAGGCGTACAGAATAAGAAGAAAGAAAGCACTGCTTATAATAAGGCCTATTTGTAATCGTGGATATTTTGCAACCATTTCTTTAAGATGTTCCATAATAATATCTGTTAATAAATAATCTTTTTATTCATGCTTACCCTCGTCACGGTGTCCATGAGGCTGGCTTTCATCGGCTGTTTTTTGTTCATTCTGCGTGGTTTGATCTGAGCATCCAGACACGACAAGTAAGAATAAAGCCAAGCTTGTAACCGAGATGATTTTTTTGAATGACATAAAAATAGAGTTAATGCAATAAAGACTCAGTATTTTTGAACATCAAAAACACTAAGCTCTGTGGAATAAGAATGCGGTTTTATTTATTCTCTTTTAACGACAGTTCCCAAGAGAATTGGATTTGAATGGAGCTGAGAGCTTGTAGATCGCCAATTTTTAATGCTGAAGGTATGGTGCGCAGGGGAAAAATCTTGAGCTACGTTGCAACCCCAGTCAGGCACAAATGGAAATAAATTTGTATTTTGACTATTCGATACATTCGTCCTGCTCGACAAATTGTCTGAACGATTTTCATTGCAGCAATGGGGTTTTTTAATAATTTCTTTGTTTGAAAAATCTTCTTTATCAAGTGTATCCAGAGAAGAAATATGTGCGTACGCAGTATCAACAAAACGATGAGATTGCGAGCACACGCTACCGATTGCGGTAACTCCTACAATGAAAATAAAAACTATGTACAAAAATTTTCTCAAGTTTTTTGAAGTGACATGCTGGGCACACATTGTACCAAGAAAACAATATTTTGCCAAGCGAATGTACTTTTGTGTGTGAGTCTATATCTTCTGGCGCAGTTCAGATTTGAATTCGCCCTCCTTCTTTTGCCTGTTTCTTCATATATGTTGTCACACGCGCCAAATTTTTCGCTTCAAAAAGTTCTTTCGTCGAAGCAATTCGATCGAGCTGCATGTCCATAAGTATTTTTTCTGTTTCTTGAAGGCTGAGCGTGGAGTTTTGATTGGCATTGGAGTTGTAGACGCTTTCCGGAATTTCAGTGGAAGGTGAAAGGGGAGGGTGGGGAGCAGGCGTTTTAGTCAAAACTTTTCATGAGTTCTTGCTTCAGTCTCGAAAATTGATGAGCATTGAGACTCAGTTCTGGAACTTCCCTCGTTTCTGTGAGCAGCGTCATAAGCTGATCTTGAAGATTTTGGAGATGGTATTTTTTGAGCAATTTTTGATAGACCTTCATATCAAGACCGGATTTGAGCACAGCGAAAATATCAATTTTATCTTTCTCGCCTTTCGCACTCATTTTCCGGTCCTCATGAGCTTTTTGTTTGAGGATCAGCAACGCTTCTTTTTTCAAAACCGTGAATCCTTCTTGAGATTTGGTCATGGTTATCAGGTCTTCCGTTGGAATCGGCAGCTCAGAGAAAAATGGTGTGTAGATATCGATATCGAATTCACCCCAATGAATTTCGTATTTTTTTAAGCGATCATTTTTGATCAGTTCATAGTCATTCTTGAGACTTTCGAGTGTTTTGTAATCGCAGATAAAATCAATATCTCGAGACTTGAGGCCATGGGTATACAGATACACCGCCCAATCCCCGATCAGGACAAAGTCATAGCGCCGCTTCATCTCCTGCAGTGCTGCCCAGCTTTTTTCGGTGATCAGGTCGTGATAGTAACTCATAGGTATAATTTAATTTTCAGGGCATTGAGATAGTCCTTCGCATACCACTGAGGAATATTCCACAGATCAACAAAGGTCTGGGCATCCGGCGTGACAGAGCCAAAGGATTGAAGATGGGGGTCTGGACTGAGAACAAAAAGATTTGAGGCGCCTTTCATTTTCGGGAAGCGTTTTTTGATAGATGAAAGGTCAATGCTGTACACATACACCGAGGAATAATCTGCCGGAGCTTCATGGTATTTCAGGCGATACGCACTGAAAGCCCCAAAGATAACTTCCGCAGGCATTGCTCCTTCAATGCCACGGGGGGAGCTGTCGACATGAGTCTCATAGATGATTTCTTTTTGAAAATTTCTCACGGTTGCCCAAAGTAAAAGCAGTTTTTCTCGATCCCTAATACGAAAATATCTTCCGGTCACCTCGATCGCTCCGAGCTTCCGGGGGGCATTGAGGGCATTGAACACGGTGCTGGTAGAGTAACCAAATTGTTTCGCCAGATCCTTTTGCGTGAATTTCTGAACCTTTTTCTCCAGCGATTGGTAAAGAATATGCCGCCAAAGTATTTCTTTTTTAGACATAGAATTTTTAACTCGTTTCGATTATAGTCGAAATGAGGTCATTATGCAAGGAAACAAAAAAACAGTGTACACTGACCCTGTCTTTGAGAGCCTTATGTCCTGTCGCCATTACCAAGCCTTTTACGACCGTTTTCATCTGCCCACTCCCACGCTTCACCCCGACCTTCGTCATCGCGCTCGTTTCCTCGCGAGGAATCCTCGAAAGCTCTGGAAGCGCGCTTGTAAAAAATGTCAGAAAAAATTAGAGACCAGCTACAGCCCTGAGCGACTTGAAAAGATATATTGTGAGGAGTGTTATCAGGTTCTTTTGTGATCTGAAATTCCAATTTTCCAGACCCCTCTTTCTCGGAAAGCAGGAATGTTTTGTCGTCGAGCAGCATTGAAGACCGCGGGTGCTGATTTTTTGTGAATTTTTACGTACTCCGAAAGCGTGATGATTTTTTGTCCTTTCAGATACGTTATTCTTTTGTGCAGTGATTCCATGAGCGCTAGGCCAATGATTTTTTCCATCGTTTTGTAGTTTTTTTCGTAGCGATAGTCGCTGAAGGCTTGATAATACTTTTCTTTTCCTTTGTTTTTAATAATCACGCACGGAAACCCGAATCTGAGAAGCTGGTAGTTAATGATCGTCCGCCCAATACGGCCGTTGCCATCGCAAAAAGGATGGATGGTTTCAAATTTCAGATGAAATTTCGCAATTTTATCCAGGAAAAAAGTTCCAATGTTCCACGAATATTCATTAAAAATTTCCTCAATCATCCGTTCGACGTGCTCCGGAGGAGGGGCAATGTGAGTTCCAACCCGTACATACTCGCCTTTTTTCCTAAACCGCCCGGCGATTTTATCGTCAATATTGCTCATCAGCATCTCATGGAGGATGAGGACGAGTTCTTTTATAAGCTCTCCTTCTTTTGCTTTTTTCTTCATATATGTTGTCACACGCGCCAAATTTTTAGCTTCAAAAAGTTCTTTGGTCGAAGCGACTCGATCGAGCTTTATATCCAAGAGTATTTTTTCTGTTTCTTGAAGGCTGAGTGTGGAGTTTTCAATGGCATTGGAGTTGTAGACGCTTTCCGGAATTTCTGCTTCGTCAATAATATTGAGCAATGATTCTTTGCCTTTTCGAAGTTGATCGAACTCCTTTTTGAGGTCCTGAATTTTGCTTCTGATCGGTGCTGTTGTCGCCATTTTTTAGTGAATATGACCACGTTGTTATATCAAATTCACTAAAAAATGTCAAAAAGGAGTGAATGCACAGAAAATCTTAGGATGAGCTTAGCTTAACAGACAATATATTTATATTTATGCAAGATACTTTTTTGCATTCCCAGAAAAAGCGTGTAGAATGCCTTGGCTAAGCAGATTGCTTCTGCAGCGTGCGTCCGGATGAGTACTTCTACGCACTCGATGTTACCCCCGAATCAAATCCGGGATTTTTTATCTACCTGTTCCTATCCGCTAAACCCTAAACCCTTGCTCATGACCAAGGCAAAATCTTCTTTTCTACCCCAGCTGAATCAGATTTCTACGGTTGAGGATCTTTCAGCGGCCCACGAGGAGGCCATGAAGCTCACGACCCGCCAGGATGAAAATCATCGCTCGTTTTTCACGCCGCATACCGAGTATCCTTTTCCAAATCTCATTGAAGTTCAACTGAATTCGTATGAGTGGTTCCTCAAGGCTGGCATTCGAGAACTCTTTGACGAGATTTCACCGATTATCGACTTTTCCGGCAAGAAGATTGAGCTGCATTTCCTGGATCACTCCTTTGAAGATCCCAAGTACGATCCGGAAACCGCGAAGAAGAGGAATCTCTCCTACGAATCTTCTCTGAAAGTTCACGTTCGTCTGGTAAACAAGGAGACCGGGGAAATCAAAGAGCAGGATATCTACCTCGGCAATATCCCCCTCATGACGGATCGAGGAACCTTCATCGTGAATGGCATCGAGCGCGTCGTGGTGAACCAAATCGTTCGAAGCCCGGGAGTCTTCTTCGGTCGCAATGCGGCCATTCCAAAGTTTTTTACGGCGAAAATCATTCCGAAACGCGGCGTCTGGCTCGAGCTCGAGACCGACAAGAAAGGCATTATTCATGTGAAGATTGATCGTCGACGAAAAGTTTTCCTAACCTCCCTTCTTCGTATTTTTGGATACCCCACCGACAAAGACATTCTCAATCTCTTTGCGGCGGAGCGTTTGGAAGGCAAGATGGATTACATTTTGAACACCCTCGAAAAAGACGCGGCCAAGACAGCTGACGATGCCTATCAGGCCATCTACCGCAAGCTTCGTCCGGGAGACATGGCAACCGCCGCCAACGCGAAGCAGCTCATCGACAGCATGTTCTTTGATTTCAAGCGCTATGACATGTCCGTCATTGCTCGCTACAAGATGAACAAACGCTTCAGCATCGATCTCCCATTTACCACCAAGTATCGCGTCTTCCAGGTGGAGGATATGGTCCACATCACCAAACACCTCGTCAATCTTAACAATGGCATCGGTACTCCTGATGATATCGATCATCTTTCGAACCGCCGTGTTCGAAGCGTCGGAGAGCTGGTTCAAAACAAATTCCGTATTGGACTTCTCCGTACCGAGCGCATTGCCAAGGATCGCATGACGGTTCTCGAGCTCGACAAGGTGACGCCGACGCAGCTCATCAATGCTCGTCCCATCACGGCCGTGATGCGAGAATTTTTCGCGAGCTCACAGCTCTCGCAGTTCATGGATCAGACCAATCCGCTTTCGGAGCTTGCGCACAAGCGTCGTCTCTCGGCCATGGGCCCGGGAGGTCTCTCGCGTGAACGCGCTTCGTTTGATGTTCGTGACGTTCATCCTTCGCACTACGGTCGTATCTGTCCGATCGCCACGCCCGAAGGACCGAACATCGGTCTTGTGGTCCATCTCGCCACCTACGCCAAGGTCAATGAATACGGTTTCATCGAGACACCCTTCCGAAAAATCCTCCACACGGCTCCGGCCAAAATTTTGGATCTCACCGGACGAATGGCAAGAGAAGATCTCCTCGACGACAAAGGCAAGATCATCGTGAAAAAGGATACTGAGATCAGCAAAGAAGATGCCCAAAATCTCGTCAAAACATCCGCCAAAGAATTCCCGGTTCGAGGTTTTTTGAGTGACGATGTTCAGTATTATGATGCCGATGATGAACGAGGGCTCATTATTGCTCAGTCCAATACACCCGTTGATCCGAAAGGTCAGATCGCCGTGAAGCAGGTCTCAGCTCGCACCAACGGAGAGCCTGTCTCTGCCCATGTGAATGAAATTACCCACATGGATATTTCTCCAAAACAGATTATTTCGGAATCAACGTCTTTGATCCCGTTCCTTGAACACGACGACAACACTCGAGCCTCCATGGGCACCAACATGCAGCGCCAGGCCGTTTCTTTAATACGCCCGACTCCTCCGATTATTGGTACCGGAATGGAAGGCGTTGCTGCGACAAGCTCCGGACACGTGATCATTGCAGAACGTGAAGGCGTCATCGAGTCTGTCGATGCGGAGCGGATCAATGTGCTCTACAAAAATGGAAAAAAGAAGACCTACAAGCTCTACCTCTTTCAGAGAAGTAATCAGGCCACCTGTATCCACATGCGTCCGATTGTGACCGTGGGTGAAAAAGTGAAAAAAGGCCAGGTCCTCTGTGATGGCGCGGCGATTCGCAATGGTGAGCTCGCCCTCGGTCAAAATCTCCTCGTGGCCTACATGCCGTGGGAAGGCTATAACTATGAGGATGCCATCATTATCTCCGACCGCGTGTTTCGACACGGGCTGTACGACTCGATTCATATCGAAGCCTTTACCACGGACGTTCGAGACACGAAACTTGGTCCGGAGATCGTCACGCGCGATATTCCCAATGTGGGAGAAGAAAAACTCAAAGATCTTGATAATGAAGGCATTGTTCGTATTGGCGCCTTTCTGAAAGAAGGCGATATTCTTGTGGGCAAAATAACCCCAAAGGGCGAAACGGATCTTTCTCCTGAAGAGCGCCTGCTTCAAGCTATCTTCGGCGACAAGGCCAAGGACGTGAAAGACACTTCGTTGCGTCTCCCCGGAGGCAGCGGGGGAAAGGTTGTGGATATCCAGATTTTTTCCCGTGCGGATGGAGACGAGCTTGCGCAAGGCGTCATTAAGCAGATCAAAGTGTATGTGGCCCAAACAAGAAAGGTCCAGGTCGGCGACAAAATGGCCGGTCGTCATGGAAACAAAGGTGTCATCTCTCGCATCGTTCCCGAGGAGGATATGCCGTATCTGCCAGACGGGACCGCGGTCGATATTATCCTCAATCCGCTTGGCGTTTCTTCTCGTATGAATATCGGTCAAGTTTTGGAGGCTCACCTCGGATGGGCTGCCGAAACTCTTGGCATGACGATTGCGACACCGGTTCTCGATGGCGTTTCAATCGAAACTATCGAAAAACTCATGAAGGTGGCAGGACTTCCCGTGGATGGAAAGGTTCAGCTCTTTGACGGCAAAACCGGCAACCCTTTCGATCACAAGACCACCGTTGGAAAGGCCTACATGCTCAAACTCCTGCATCTGGTGGAGGACAAAATTCATGCCAGATCGGTTGGTCCCTACTCCTTGGTCACCCAACAACCGCTCGGAGGCAAGGCTCAGCATGGCGGACAACGTTTCGGAGAAATGGAAGTTTGGGCTCTCGAAGCCTATGGCGCCGCCCATGCCCTTCAGGAAATGCTCACGATCAAATCCGACGATATCTACGGGCGTTCCAAAGCTTATGAATCGATCGTGAAGCACGAAGACATTCGCAAGCCTTCCACCCCTGAATCCTTCAACGTCCTCGTGCGAGAGCTTCAGTCTCTCGGACTTTCGGTGGAGCTCCTCGACACCCGAAGCGGCCAAGAGCTCGCTGTGGAGGAAGTGATTCACACAGAGGATGAAGACGCCGATGCCGTGGCCAAAGCTTCTCGTGACAAACCTCAAGAGATGGTCGGTGGTGAGCGAGGGGTTGTTACCGGAGACAGTGAAAGCATCGAAGAAATGCAGGAAAAAGAAGAAGCCGTAACTGCTGATGACTAATTTTTTACCTCCTCCCTCCTACTTCCTATTTTTCACCCCATGTCCTACGACCGAAAGCATCCTCAAAAAGAATTTAACGCGATTTCTATCTCGCTCGCATCGCCAGAACAAATCCATGGCTGGAGCAGCGGGGAAGTCACCAAACCAGAAACCATCAATTATCGGACTCAGAAGCCCGAACGTGATGGCCTTTTCTGCGAACGAATCTTTGGACCAACCAAAAATTGGGAATGCTACTGCGGCAAATACAAGAAGATCATTTACAAAGGCGTGATCTGCGAAAAGTGTGGTGTTGAAGTCACCCGCAATTCAGTTCGCCGTGAGCGCATGGGTCATATCGATCTCGCCGTCCCGATTGCCCATATCTGGTTCCTTCGCTCAACCCCGAGTCGCATTGGACTGCTGCTCGATCTTCCCATCAAGTCCCTGGAGCAGGTCGTGTACTTCGCCGCCTACATCATCAAGTCGGTGGACGAAGCTGGCAAGGCTCAGGCGATCAAGCAAATTGAAGAAGAATATCAGTCCTATGTGAAGAAGGCGAAGGAAGGCATTAAAGAACGCGTCAAAAAAGTTAAAAGTGAGGTCACTGAGCAAGCGAAACGCGAAGCCCAAGTCGCTCAGCTCGAAGAAGAGGGAGTCATCCAGCTCGACGAACTGGCAGATTCTTACGATCGCGCCAAAGCCGATCTCAAGACCATTCGCACCAATCGTGTCATCTCCGAGCTCGAGTATCGCGAACTCTCCATGAAATTTGGACACGTGTTCACAGCCGGTATCGGAGCGGAAGCCATTCGAGAAATCATTGAGAAGATGGATCTCAAGGTATTCATCAAGGAACAAGAAGAAGAGCTCAAAAACACCACCGAGATGAAGCAAAAGAAAATTTTTAAGCGCATCAAGCTTGCGGCTTCGTTGGAACGCAATGGCATTTCGCCCAAGTGGATGATTATGACCGTGCTGCCGGTTATTCCTCCCGATCTTCGTCCCATGGTCCAGCTCGATGGAGGACGATATGCGGCCAGCGACTTGAACGATCTCTACCGCCGCGTCATCAACCGGAACAATCGCCTCAAGAAATTAATCCGCCTCGGCGCTCCCGAAGTCATCAGTCGCAATGAAAAGCGCATGCTTCAGGAGGCCTTGGATACGCTTCTCAACAACTCGGTTCGTTCTGGGAAAGCGGCCTTCACAACCAACGACAAGAGAAAGCTGCGATCTCTTTCGGATATGCTCAAAGGAAAGCAGGGCCGTTTCCGCCAAAATCTTCTCGGCAAACGTGTGGATTACTCCGGCCGAAGCGTGATCGTCGTTGGTCCGGAGCTCAAGCTGCATCAGTGCGGTATCCCAAAGGAGATGGCCTTGAAGCTCTTTAAGCCATTCGTGATCGGCGATCTTATCGCGGAGGGCCTCGCGCACAATGTGAAAAACGCCGAACGCGTTATCATCTCCGGCAAAAAAGAAGTTTGGGATATCCTCGAGCGCATTACGAAGGATCACTACGTGCTCCTGAATCGTGCTCCAACTCTGCACCGCCTTTCCATTCAGGCCTTTCAGCCCGTGCTGGTCGAAGGAAAAGCTATTCAAATTCACCCCCTGGTTTGTGCCGCCTTCAATGCCGACTTCGATGGCGACCAGATGGCGGTGCACGTTCCCTTGAGCAAACAGGCTCAAAAAGAAGCTAAGGAATTAATGCTCTCGTCTCGAAATCTTCTCAAGCCTTCGGCTGGTGAACCCATCACCAATGCGACTCAAGACATGGTCATGGGATGCTATTTTCTCACGCGAATGCTCCCGGGAAAACTTGGGGAAGGCAAAGTGTTTGCCAATCGCGAAGAAGCCGTTCTCAACTATGATCTTGGAAAGATTCATCTCCAGGCGAAGATACAAGTTCGCATTGATATCGGCAAGGGTCGAGAAATGCTCGAAACCACCGTTGGAAGACTTCTCTTCAATGAGCGGACCACGGAAAAAGTCGGCCTCCCCTTCAAAAATGGCACCTTCGGAAAATCAGGACTGAAGGACTTGATCAGCGAGTGTTTTAATTCAAAAACACCTGAACTTACCGCCGAGCTTTCCGATCACATCAAAGATATTGGCTTTGAATTTGCGACAAAATCAGGCCTGACCGTCTCTGCTTCGGACATGCTGATCCCGGATGGAAAGTACAAGATCGTGGAAGAAGCTTCCGCTGAAGTCAAAAAGATCAATGATTATTATTGGAGAGGGTGGATTACCGCAGATGAACGCTATCGTCACAATCTCAAGATCTGGACTCAGGCCAAGAATGATGTGACAAAAACATTGATCGAAAATTTCGAGAAACACAGTGAAAATGATCTCTACTATCAAATCGATTCAGGAGCTCGTGGCAACTGGGGTCAGGTCACTCAGCTCTGCGGCATGAAAGGTCTCGTCGCCAATCCTTCCGGAAAGACCATTGAGCTTCCGATTCTTTCAAATTTGAAAGAAGGCTTCACGATTCTGGAATATTTTATCGCCACACATGGAGGTCGAAAGGGAAAATCCGATACCGCTCTTAAAACCGCCGAAGCGGGATATTTGACCCGTCGTCTCGTGGATGCCGTACAAGATGTGATTGTTCGAGAAAACGACTGCGGCCAAAAAGAATCATTCCAGGTGACAGTTCAGGAATCCGAGAAGCTTGGTATTCCATTTGAAAATAGAATCTACGGGCGATCGGTCGCAGAGGATGTGAAAGATTCGAAGGGAAAAATGATTATGAAAAAAGACAGCACCTTGGGACATGATGAAATCAAAGTTTTGCACGACGCCGGCATCACGGAGATCTCGCTACGATCCCTCATGTCGTGTGTCACGGAAACAGGCGTGTGTCAGAAGTGCTATGGCCTTGATCTTAGCTCCAACAAGCCCGTGGAGCTCGGTCTTGCCGCCGGCATTATTGCCGCCCAAAGTATCGGTGAGCCCGGGACGCAGCTGACCATGAGAACCTTTCACATGGGAGGTGTTGCGGAAGGATCCGACATCACGCAGGGTCTTCCTCGCGTGGAAGAGCTTCTTGAAGCCAGGACTCCAAAGTCTCCGGCTGTGCTTTCGGATTTGGATGGCACGATCTCCATCAAGAGAACAAAGGGATTGGTGGAAATTTCAGTTCAAGAAACAAAAAATGGTGAAGATACCTATGAAATTCCGACGAATTTCAAGACGGAGGTCAAGAAAGGTGACAGCGTCCGTGAGAAGCAGGTCATCGCTCGGTCAGAGACCTATAGCAACGGTATCCGCTCTCGTTCGCTTGGCACGGTGAAGGAAATCAAGGATGGCATGATCACGGTGAAGCGTAGCACTCGTCAGACTGAAACCTACAAGCTCGACCCAAAATACAGCCTGCTCGTCACCAACAACATGGAGGTGAAGCGAGGGGATGCCATTACAAAGGGTCACTATGATCTTCACGAGTACATGCAAAAGACGGATATTGCTCGCACGCAGGCCTACATCATGAAGGAGGTCCAGTCGATCTATGCTTCGCAGGGCCAGACGATCAACGACAAGCATATCGAGATTATCGTGAAGCAGATGTTCTCAAAAGTGAGAATATTTGAACAAGGCAACAGTGACTTCCTTCCCGGCCAGATCGTTGACATCATGCACTTCAAGAGTGTCAACCAAAGACTCAAAAAGAACCCCGCTTTTGGGGAACGCATCCTTCTTGGTCTCACCCGTATCGCTTTCCACACCGAATCCTGGCTTTCCTCCGCTTCATTCCAGGAAACGATTCGTGTTCTCGTGGATGCCGCGGTCACGAAGAGAGTCGACAATCTTCAGGGCCTCAAGGAGAATGTCATTCTTGGTCGTCTCATCAATGCCGGCCATGTGTTCCGCCAAAAACTTGGGAAAGATAAGTTTTATGAAGTCTAAAAATCACCACGCCTCAACGTGGACATGATTGCGGTCAAAGCCGAGAGTGAATAATTTTTCTCTTGTGGCTTTGACCATGGGCGGGGGGCCACAGATGAAGGTGTGGGTGGCCAGATCAGGTGCAAATATTTTTCCTTCCAAGGAGTCGGAAATGTAGCCACCCGTATTCGTGATCAGCTCAAAGCCGTAGCTTTGGAGCTCTTGTTCAAAGAGAAAATCATGATGCGCTCGGAATCCGTAGAAGAGTTGAATTTTGAATTGCGCAGCATACTTCTGGATTATGCTTCGTATCGGAGCAATGCCAACGCCTCCGGCAATCAAGCAGAGCTTCAGCGCCCCTTGTGGAATGAATCCGAAGCGCCCAAAGGGCCCCTTGAGATGCACCCTGTCTCCAGTTTTCAACTGAGGAATGAGGCTCGACATCCGACCCTCGGGCTCAATCCGGATCACAAATTCGAAGATCTTTCCGTTGGAAAAATTGGCAATGGAATAGGACCTTTCAACAAGTTCACCCTCAGCATTCGCAAGACGCAGCATGAAAAATTGTCCGGGTTCCGGAGTGATTACTTCATCCGTCTCAAGTCTGAGCCAGCGCACGTGTTCGCCGATGGCTTGGTTGTGAATGATTTTCGCAGGGTAATAATGGTCGGGAATCATAGAACAGCTTGTTAGCTTGTTAGGAAATGCAGGAAGATAGGCTTGTTCAGGGCTGAGCCTGTCCGCCTGTGGAGGACGGAATTCGCGTATTGGCGTCACTTCAAGTATACTCGAAACAAATATAATGTTGAATTGTGGACAGGAGAATACTCATCGCTACGGCCTCACTTTCGCTCCTGCTTGTTTTTTCTCTGTTCACAGCCCGGATCCTCTCCGGCGTGTCTCTTCCGCTGAGTTCATCTCTGACCAAGGCTTCTTCTCTTGAGCTCAAAGCCTATGAATCGGTTCCAAACGATGCACTTGCAATCGTCATTCCGCAAGGATCCACTCGTGTTTCGGTACTCAAGTTCCAATTGGCTTCACAGAAAGAAGAGCTGATCGACCGTCTTGTCGTGCATCAGATGTTATTCGCTTCTTCTCAGTCTATCCTTGCGGCAAAGCTTTTTATCAATGGTTCCGAGACGGCACGGACTGCCGTGGATGACGGCACACGGACGATCACCTGGGAAAAACTTTCCATTCCCGTCGGTGCAGGAGGCAGTCTTCTTGCAGAAGTTGTTGTGGACTTTGCTCCTCTCTCCGTAGCTTCTCAGGATTTCCAGTTTCAACTGGGGCCTCGGGACATTCAATTGCTTGGAGGCAAGGGGGTCAAAGGTTCACTCGTCGCCGGAAAGAGGTTTGAAATTGGACCGCTTCCCGCTACCACCGTGACGATCAGCAATTATTCTTCAGTTCTTTCGCTTCCTCGGGTCGGTTTGAAGGATCAGACCATTGCTCGATTCAGTGTGAAGGCAGGCGACCACGATATCCTCATGAAGGAAATTGGCCTTCGTCAAGCCGGGCATCTCAGCTTCGACCAGCTCAGCAATCTTCGCCTCAGGGTCTCGGGCAATGCCGTGAGTGCCAAGAAGAGCTTTGATAAGGATCTCATCTTCTTTACGCTCCCAAATCTCCTTCTCAAGAAAAACAAACAGACAAATGTGAGCGTGATCGCGGACATCGGAAGGGCAACCAAGGCCGACACCGTTCGCTTGTACCTGCTCAGCGAAGAAGATGTCCATGCCTTTGATATCACCTTTGGTTACGGCGCTCGCATCGACAATCAGCTCAGCTTCGAATCCGCCAATTGTACGGGTTCGGATTCGCCGAAATGTCCCGCGGAAGGATTCCAAAAAAAATGCACCAAGGAGCTCATCCGCTCTCGCGATCAGGATTGTCTTTAGCCCTCCTGATACTCGGGCTCCTCTCGATCCACGAGCGTCTCTTGCGGTACGCTAAAAATTTCCTTCAGCCTGTTTGCCGTTTGATCGGCAATCGTCGCCATCATCGGAAGGCTCAAGAAGCTCTGAATGCGATGTTTCCTGCCTTCATTCATCGAGATGTCCTGGGGAAACTGAATCTGCCTTCCGTAGGGCGAGAGGATTGAGTTTTCGTCGAAGGCTTGTTCGATTTGCAGCGCGATCTCCGAGCGAATGGAGAGAATGTTGCAGGGCCGATTGACCCAAAATCGAATCACCACCCGCATGCCCTGCTCCCAGAATTTGTGAAAGACGATCGAAAATCGCGGATTTTTGAGCACCTTGGGGTTGTTTTCCAAGATCGTTTCAAAGATTGCCATGGCTTTGGCGGTGTCGCTTCCTCGTCCGAGGGTGAGGCCAATTTCGAGTCGTCGCATCGGTTCCTTCGAATAATTCGTGATGGCTTGGGCCAGAATATCTTTGTTGAAGACCGTCACGACCTTTTGGTCAAAGGTCTTGAGCGTTGTGGATTGAAAATCAATTTTTTCGACACGGCCCAGATAACTTTTCACGCTCACAATGTCTCCGATCGAAAAAGGAGACTTGAAGAGAATCAAAATTCCGGACACATAATCCTTGATAATATCCTGGAGCCCGAAAGATAGCCCAAGAGCAATCGAGCTGATAAGCAGGGTGAGGTCGAGACCGATCACGTTGAGTCCGAGAGTTATCGTGATGACCGTCAAAAATCCGGAGATGAGTTTCTCCAGGAGATTGAGCGCCATGCGCTGCCCCTCATGCTCAACCTGGACTCTCTGGAGATAACCGCGAACAAGCTTGATCGCGATCATCCCGATGATGATCACCGTCACGCCTTCCAAGAGATGGACAAATTTTGCCCCAATATCAAGGAAAAGAGAACTCGTATCAAAATTAAGTCCACCGCCCTTGAAGAGAGAACTGTCGGTGGTTGAAATCCCGACTCCGGTTTGGATTTTTGTTGCCATAAGAATGAGAATTCTTCAAAGAAATCTCATTAGTATAGCAGAAAAGAGCGATTTTTTCCTGCCTGAAACCTTGACTAAACTTTATTTTATTTCAATCCTTTTTTAATTTTTTCAACATTCGCGAGAACTCTTCCGGAAGTTTGGCTTGTACTTCAACCCGGTTTCTTTTCCAATCAAAAGAAATACGGCTGGCATGAAGCATCTGGCTCTTCAGGCCATACGCTTTTTTCCAACGATGGTTTTCTTCGAAGTCACCGTACTGCTGGTCCATAATCACCGGATGCCCGATACTTGCGAAGTGAATTCTCAGCTGATGTTTTCTTCCGGTTTTTGGCTGCGCGGAGACGAGGCATGCTCCCGCTTCCTCAAAGTTCTGAACGACTTTGTAGGTGGTCATAGCATCAGCCATTTCTTTGTTGCGCCCTTCGAGAGGCGAAGAGATGGTTCCACCTTCTTGTTTGATGACGCCTTTGAGCAGCAATACATATTCTTTTTTGACCTCATGCTTTTTGAAGAGCTTCTGGAAGAGTGACAGGATGCTGTTTTTTTTGGCCACGATAAGGCAGCCGGAGGTATTGGTGTCGAGCCGATGCACCAGAAAGGGCGTCACGCCTTGGGGTTCATAGTGCTCGAGGAGCGTGCGCAGAAGAGAATCTTGAAAGGAAACCGTGTTGCCTTCGTGCACGGCAATGCCCTTTGGCTTGTTGAGGATGAGAAAATCCTCATTTTCAAAAAGAATATCCAGAGGGCTGGTCTTCCTCTCCGGAGTTTTAAAGTCCCCGTACACGGTGACTTCATCGCCTTCCTGCACCACATCGATCTTTTTTGCCTTTTTGCCGTTGATTTTCACGTCTTTCTTGCGAAAGAGGCGATAGACAAATGCCATCGGCAGCTTTCCCTTCAAGAATTGAAGGATTGTTTTACCTGAATCTTCGCCGCTAACTTTGAATTGTTGCATGTTTTTAGAATAGCAGAGTTGTCATTGCGAGGAGGCGTCGAAGGCGGCGACGAAGCAATCTCGCTGGAAAGGCAATGTATTAAGCTACGGGATTGCTTCGCCCCTTCGGGGCTTGCAATGACAAACGGAGATGCCATGTTATCATGCTTTTGTATCTTTTTACTATGATCGAACTTCAGCTGAACCTGCTGCGCGATACGCTTCGCAATGAAGCCTTTTACCAGGCTTTGAAGAAGGTCATCGTGCCGAGCAAAACCACCATTGCGGATATCGGCTCCGGAACGGGCTTCCTCAGCTTCGTGGCCGAGAAGCTTGGGGCGAAATCCTGCACGCTCTACGAGATTGACCCCGAGATGCTGACGCTCAGCAAGAAGCTTGGCAAGGAGAACAATGTTAAGCGCTGCCGGTACGTTCTTGCGCATTCTACGCAGGTGAAGAAGCCAAGCCTCTTCGATGTGGTCATTTCCGAGACGCTCGGCAATTACAGTCTGGAGGAAAATATCCTGGAGACGCTGCAGGATGCCAAGCGATTTCTCAAACCTGGCGGCATTATGATCCCGTCCCGTCTCGAACAGTTCGTCGCTCCCGTTACCTCACCTCGTCTCAGCAAAACAATCGATATCTGGGACTCCGTGGGCTATGGGCTCAGCTTTTCCGGCATGAAAACCGCCGCACTCAACAATATGTATGTCGAAAAAGTTCAGCCGCAGGACATTGGCGATCCTTCCCTCGCCAAGCAATGGGACAGCATTGATTTCATGGCCAAAGAAAAGAGCGTTCGCACGTCCTCGATCTCCTGGAGCTTTCCAAAGAAGGAAGCAGTGTATGCCTTTGCGCTCTGGTGGAAGGCTGATCTTCTCCCTGGCATTGCCATCAGCACCAGTCCTTTCTCCTCGCGCACACACTGGGATCAAATCGTGCTGCCCTTGATGAAGCCGATTCACCTTCAGCCGGGAGAAAAGTTAGATCTTTCGCTTACTTCCGACTCCCGCCTCTCCGTGGGTGTGCGCCTTCAATGGCAGGTCAAAAACAGCCTTTTGATGGACACCAAGAAGGGGATTGGTTGACTCAACAAGTCATTTCCAGTAAATTTTTTTGGCTCTCAGTGCATGTGTAGTATAGCGGCTATTACATTGCCTTGCCAAGGCAGGGATACGGGTTCGACTCCCGTCACATGCTCCATGTTGCAAAAAATTTAAATTTAAGTTATGATAATACGAATCATACCTCTTGTATATGAGCGAAACTCCTCGGAATCCAAAGGAAGAGCGTGTTGAACACATTCAACAGCTTCAGGCCTACTATCAAACTATTAATCATAAAGTAGGACAGCTTCAGAA
>CAZWLI010000161.1:0-1880 GCA_964634525.1 uncultured Candidatus Peribacteria bacterium
GAGACTTCAAACTCCTTTCCGGTCATAGTGCAGGATCGAATCATAACGCCATGATAAAGATCCCCGCAGGCAAGTCAAACTTTGACGGAAGCGTTCATGAGGAGGAGAATGGTGACTGATCCTACCTCTTCCATTGCCAAAAATCAAGACCATGCGTACCGTGGTTCTTCTTCCCAAGCTTCATGCGGGAGCAGAACTTGCTCTGAACAAGCTTCTTCGGCAACCGAATCATGGCATGATCGGAATCGTTCGTTCCGACATCTCGCCCCTTCGCGCGCGATATTGGAATTACCTTCGCTACGGGGTAGCGCGAGTTGGGATCGTCTACGGCGCGCTCATCGCCCTCACCGCCTACCTGCCTCTGGTAGCCCTCGCCATTGCGAGCGTGATTTTTTTCCATCGCCGGAGGAAATGGCGCACCATGAATGAGCTTATCACAAAGCATCAGCTTCAGGTCCTTGACACGGAAGATGTTAATTCCCCGTCTTCGCTCTCGACCATTGCCGCTTGGCAGCCGGATATTCTTGTTTCCCTCTCGTTTGACCAAATCCTTCGTCCCGAGGTTATTGCCCTGGCAAAAGTGGCGGCGCTCAATGTGCACCCTGGACTGCTTCCAGGCTACAAGGGGTTGTGGCCGGTTTTTTGGAATCTCCTGCGCAAGGAGAAATACGCCGGCGTCACCATCCATCGCATGACAGAAAAGATTGACGAAGGCGAAATTCTCGCCATGCAGAGGTTCCGTATCCGAAGTGATGACACGAAGGTGAGCCTGCTTCTTCACTGCGCAAGGGCCGGTTCTCGAGCGCTCATTTCAACCCTGAAGAAAATCAAGGCAGGAATCCCGCCGAAACCTATGGTTGCGGGAGGACAATCAGCCTACTATTCCTTTCCAAGGAGGGAAAATTTTAAAGCCTTTTTCGCTTCTGGACGAAGGCTTTTTTCCTTTCATTCGCTCATACGAGAGCTGAGGAGGGATTACTAGACTGACGAAAACGAATGCGGTCTCGAAATCGTTGGTCGAAATGACGCCGGGGCACAGGAGCGCCGATTTTTTTGAGCAGCGCAAGCTCTTGCTCGATCACCTTGAAGGGGCGATCCGTCAGCGGGCAGCGAAAAACTTTTTTCAGAAGTTCTGGACTGAAATCCCCTGTTTTGTCCGGTATTTCGCCGACCTCATGAAGCTCTCCTGAAAAGAGCTCCTTCTTTCGTTCATCGCCCCAACGCCAGCCCATCTTCAGCACTTCCTCTTTGGTCAGACTTCCGTAGTCACGGTAAGCACTGTCCTGATAGGAAAACGGTGCGAGGGAAAGAGGAAAAGGACGGCCGAAACCCTCTCCAAGCTTATTTCGAATATCAGCCTTGATGCGTTCATATTCTTCTTTTGAATACTGCTTGTTGAGAATGCAGAATTGCTTGCGACGAAGGCTGATACAGCCGACGCAGTCAGAGCAACCCTGAAGGAATTCACTGTAGCAGCTATTTTTTGTTGTCCAGCAGCCAATGATATTGTGGCAGTTGTAACCCTCGGTGACGCTGACGCATTGGAAGATGAGCTCGGAGCCGTCCACTACCGCATGGGTGTCGACAACATCTTTGATCCTATTGGCCCCCACGGTTACGCGTCGGCAATCTTCAGCGCCCTCGACATCAAAGCACTCATGGCAATTTTTGCAGTTGATCAGGAAATTGCCGTCCGAGTTTTCACAGTTCAGGATTTTCGAATAAGACTTCGGCATAACCCTTTCAAAGAATCTTTTTTTTAATTCCTCCACCACTCGAAATGAAGTGAAATCAATCTGCTTTATTTTCGCTTCATACTCCTCCTTGGAATGAAGTTTGTTGAGGATGTGATATTTTTGATTTCGTAGGCCATAGGAAAG
>CAZWLI010000162.1:0-1923 GCA_964634525.1 uncultured Candidatus Peribacteria bacterium
TTGCTTGTTCCCGCTCTTGCCAAAAGACCTACCACCACCAGTGAAAACACGACTGCTGTCGCTGCAATAGCCGTTCTTGGGGAACGACGATGTCGTGGTGGGGCAATAACCTCTTTCACCTCTGTTCGTACGAGAGCCTGAGGGGGAACTCCTTCCACCATCTCGCGTAATTGATCTGCTGTAGGAACTCCTTCTCTCCCAATCCTATTACTTTCCAGCAGTCTTCTCTGCTCTTCTAAATCTGCAGGTGTTGCATGAACAGGATCTGGTTTCCTACCGCCTTGTGTCTTCAGTTCGGGCATACGAAGAATAATGAAACAGTTACCATTAAATCACTCATATGTCTCATTGTCAATGAGTTTAGGTTTGTAATTCCCCATTTTAGGGACTGATGTAAAAATTGGCTTATTTTGTACTCATAGCTTCCAGTTGTTCGACAAATAGTGATTTACCATTTCTCTGCCAGCGGATGACTTCATCCGTCACACTCTGTATGGTGAATTCTTTCAGATTCTGCTTGAGTGAGAACAATACACTGGCAAGAACTGAGTGACGCTCTGCGCCAGATTTACTCTTGCTGGTTTGATAATTATTCCTTGAACGAGCAACATGGCGGAGGCCTCTTTCAGCAATATTGTTCGTTGGTTCCACACTCTCTATTCGCACAAACGTGAATAAATCCTTGAGGTTTCTCGTAAGGTTCTTTTGGAGATTCACGAATTCCCGCTCATCTTTGAGTGTTTGTTTCGTCATCTTGCGTGTTTTCTCCGTGCAAAGCTTTCCGATCTTCAACTCCAAAAGGGATATTCCCTCTTCTTTTTTTATATTCTGGAGTTTGAGACTCTTTGCCTCTGTAAAAATGCAGTACAAGGCATTAAAAAACTCATGATACTCTTTCTTCTCAGGATAAAGCAGCATGAGCTTAATGGCTTTTCTCAGAAAGTGTGCCCAGCATTTCTGGGCGGCTCTAAACCTGTTTTCATAAATCTTAAAACAGTCACTGCTCCCCACGCCTCTAAATTTCTTTCTGGGAAGAATACGATCCAAAACCGATTCAGAGCGCCTCTCTCCATAAAGCAGGAGAGTGTGGCTCATGCTTTTGAAGATCCAAGTAAAGCAATTCTCTTTGCCAATCTTCCAACCCGTTTCATCCATGAACACCACTTCTGAAAATAAAATCAGCAGAGAAAGAGTATCATATTCTCCTTCCCACTTTCTTCCAAGCTGGCTGAGCAAACTGTCAATCTCCGACTTGGTCATCTCAATTTTAGTAAAAAAAGATAAGACCTGTCTGGCCTGATCCTGCGACAATTTTAGTACATAAACCAGAAAACCAAGGCATACTACAATTTCCGCACCGTACTCACTTTTTCCAAATACCTCAGGTACCTTCCCACACGCTTTTCCCCACTTCTCACGGTGCATTCGGTACATCCATACTTCCCTTATTCCATTCCTCAGATGAATCACAATTCTGCGGTTACGCAACTCACATTTCTCCGGTGGAATACCTTCAGGATATACATCTTTTATGAACTGTACTCCTTTCATCTTCTCACTAAAAGGTATCCTTCCTGAAGATTTATGAATCGTTTTATCCAATGACCGTTCATGTTTCTGCAAACCGTAGTCGGGAAAGCGTGGTCTTTTAGAAGCTTTTGCAGTAGCCATCTCCTCCAGTTGCTTCTTGAGATCATCCACTTGTAGCTTTAAATCCTCCTTCTCCTTCCGAAGACGTTTGGCTTCATCCTCAGCCTGCTCTTTTTTCTTTTCAGAACGCTTGAGTTTGTTCTGCAATTCCCGAATGAATTTTTGATACCATGGTTCTTTCATATGCCAATTTTCTCGCATTCAAAAGCATTGATCAAGCGATTCCGCCCAGTGAAATATTATTTCACCACATCCGTCTTATCAAAAAATCAG
>CAZWLI010000163.1:0-6185 GCA_964634525.1 uncultured Candidatus Peribacteria bacterium
TCTCATCCATGAGCACCATGGCTCTGGCAATGCCGTGACGGATGGCCTGAGCCTGGCCGGTGTTGCCACCGCCAAGCACGCGGACCACCACGTTCACGTTTTTCTCCTGCTCCAACAGCTTGAGCGGCTCCAGGATCGTGCCCATCTGCGTGTTCACTTTGAAATATTCGCTGGCGGGAATTTTGTTCACTTCGATTTTCCCCTCTCCCTGCGGATACACGCGTACGCGCGCGACCGAAGTCTTTCTTTTTCCGAGAGCGTAGTAGTACATGAAAGGTTGTTAGCTTTTTAGCTTTTTAGCTTTTTAGGTTTTTCCTAATAAGCTAACAAGCTAACGAGCTAAAGAGCTAAAGAGCTAATTCCTTTGGATTCTGTGCCTGATGAGTATGTTCTGTTCCTTCATATAAATGAAGCTTATCCAAAAACTTATCACGAAGACGATTCTTGGGCAGCATGCCTTTCACGGCCTCGAAGAGAGCTTTGAGCGGTCGTTCCTTCATGAGCTTGCCCAGGGGTGTGATGCGGAGATTTCCCGGATAGCCACTGTGGGAATAGTAATTTTTGCTCTCGAGCTTGGAGCCGCTCACCACAAACTTGGCCGCATTGACGACGATGACATGATCGCCCATGTCCAGGTGCGGCGTGAAAGTAACCTTGTGCTTGCCACGCAGCAGATCGGCGATCTTCGGAGCGAGATGCCCGAGAACTTTGCCTTCCGCATTCATCAAATGCCAATTTTTTTCTTTCTGCTGCTCTTTGGTGGGCATTGATGTTTTCATTGATAATTGAAAATTGGAAATTTTAGACGTACTGCACCAAGCTGGTCTCCCCTCCATCTCCCTTGCGAAAACCAATCTTCGTCATTCTCAGATGTCCACTCGCACCTTTGAGGTCGGGAAGCTTTTTCACGAAGGCTTTTTGAGCGAGGATCGTATAAAAAAACCTTTTTGCCACGCGAACTGCATGAACCTGATCATTTTTTCGGTTCGCCAGAGAAATGATTCTTTCGTAATATTGAACCATGGCCTTGGCCTTCGGAGTGGTCGTTAGGAGCTTGGAGCTCAGGGCAAAGGTCGTCGAGAGATTGCGAAGCAAGGACATACGATGATCCTTGAGACGGCTGAGCTTCTTGGTC
The DNA here is from genome assembly GCA_964634525.1 of uncultured Candidatus Peribacteria bacterium. Lineage (GTDB taxonomy): Bacteria > Patescibacteriota > Gracilibacteria > JAUYGZ01 > JAUYGZ01 > CAZWLI01. The sequence continues at coordinate 1,136 of CAZWLI010000163.1, forward strand.
GTTTTTCGATGGCGCATAAAAATTCAGGTGCTAGGTTTTAGGTCTGCCTGCCAGCAGGTGTTAGGCAGTTAGGAGTGCAAATACAATTCAGGGACGCAAGATTAACGACTTATGGCTTAATCGTCAAGTAAGGATAAGCCACGTTTTCCCAGCGAATCGCCCACCTCCTCCATAGCCTTCTTCCCAAAGCCGCGCAGATTGCCGAGCTTGCTCTCGGTACAGGTTGTGAGCTGCTCGATGCTGCCGATACCGCCATTGATGAGAGCATTGAGCGTGCGAGGGCTGAGGTTGAGGATTTCAATGGGAGTGTATTCGGTACGGGCAGCCTTCTCCTCTTCCACCTGTTGCTTTTGCATAATGTCATGCGCTGTGCTCATAAACTGAGCGTCGGCTGGCACTCCGGTGGTATTAAAGTAACTGAAGTAGGAGCTCAAAATGTCGGAGGCAAATTTCAAGGCTTCGCCGGCATCGAAGGATCCATTGGAGAAAATCTCGAGCTCGAGCTTGTCGAGATTGGTCATCTGGCCAACACGAGTGTTCGTCACATTGAAGCGAACTTTTTTGATGGGAGAGAAAATAGCGTCTGTAATGACAAGATCCGGATCGATATTTTTCTCGTGGTCGAGGGGCGTGTAGCCAACGCCCTTCTGAAGAAAGATTTTGACGTCGAGCACGGCGCTCTTTTTGTCGATGGAGGTGATCACGTAGTCCGGATTGATGACCTCCACGCCCGTTGGGCAGGTGATATGTTCGCCCTTCACGTCACCCACATGATTGGTGACCTTAAGATTCACGACCTGGGGCTCCTTGGAGGCCATTTTGAAGACCACGCCCTTGAGGTTGAGCATGAAGTCAAGAACGCTATCCTTCACGCCGGGGATAGCGGAGTATTCGTGCTTTATCCCGTCAATTTTCACTCCCACCACTGCCGCACCCGGAATAGAAGAAAGAAGCACTCGTCGGAGCGCATTTCCAAGGGTCATGCCGTAGCCCTGCGGAAGAGGCTCGACCGTGACCAGCACATGGGTATCTCCGTGCTTTTCAAGCGTGACCTTCGGGATACCAATCTCAGCCTGGATAATGTGCATGAGGGGGAAAATTAGGAGGTAGGAAGATAGGAAATTAGCGAGAATAGAACTCGATGATTTTCTGCACATCAATAATTTTTTCAAAGTCTTCTCCGGTGGGCTGACCAACGACTTCGAGTGCTTGCGCCTGAGCCTCGACCTTGAGCCATCGAGCCGCCTTGTAACCTTTGTTGTCTTCCGCGACGAGCGGATAGAGTTTTGAATTCTTGAGCTTGGGGCGAAGCTCGAGCTTGTCGCCGACGGCCACGCGCATGGAAGGAATATCCACTCGTCGTCCATTGAGGAGGAAGTGCCCGTGGGTCGCCATCTGACGAGCCTGCATACGCGTGAGCGCAAGGCCTGCTCGATAGATCACGTTGTCCAGACGCATCTCAAGGCCTCGCATCAAGAGCTCCGGGGTAAGACCCTTGGTCTTCACAGCTTTCCCCACCGCAGTCTTGAGCTGTCGGTCAGAAAGCCCAAACATGAATCGAAGCTTTTGCTTCTCACGCATCTGAACGGCAAAACCCGACATTTTCTTGCCTTCGGTGCCGTGCATGCCCGGGCGCGACGCGCGCTTTTCCATGATTTTGGCATACTTGGGGCGGTCGAAGAGATTAATCCCTTCGCGTCGGCAGAGTCGTGCTTTGGGGCCAGTGTAGCGGGACATGAGTAAGCGATTAGCGGTTAGGGTATAGCGTTTAGACTCTCCTTCTCTTTTTCTTCCTCGGTCCATTGTGAGGGAGCGTCGTACGGTCCACGATGAGATCAACTTCCAGAGTCTTCGCAAGTCCTCGAATGCCCTGCTCTCGGCCCGGGCCGACGCCTTTCACATACACAGCAACATTCGTCGTTCCAAAATTTGTGAGCTTCTCCGCGAGACGCTCGGCGGCGACCTGAGCAGCGTAGGGAGTAGATTTCTTACTCCCCTTGAATCCGCTGGCACCTGAGCTGCTGCGGGCAAGCACGCCACCATTCGGATCTGTTGCCGTGAAGAGCGTGTTGTTGAAACCTGCCGTGATATGGACCTGGCCATTTTTCACGAGTCTCTTGATCTTTTTCTTGGGAGCCTTTTTTGCTTCGCCCTCTGCGCCTTCCACAACTGCTGTTTCGCCAGCACCTTCTGCTGGTTTCGCATCAATTTTCTTCTCGAGGACTGCTTCTTCTGCCATGGGATAGAAATTATTTAGTTTCAACTTTCTTATTCGCAATCGTATTTCTTCGGCCGCGCTTCGTGCGAGCATTAGTCTTCGTGCGCTGGCCGCGAACCGGAAGACGACGCTTGTGGCGGTACCCACGGTAGCTATTCACATCCTGGAGCCGCTTGATATCGAGCTGAATCTTGCGGCGAAGGTCGCCTTCAACCATGAGCATTTCGACCTCACGACGGATCGCGCTCTCCTGTTCGGCAGAAAGATTTTTCGTGCGAGTGTTGAAGTCGATCCCAGCCTTCTTCAGAATAGTATTGCTGAGTGGACGCCCAACGCCATAGATATAGCAGAGGGCGATCTCGATGCGTTTGTCGTGAGGGAGGGTTACTCCGGCGATACGAGCCATTTGATAAGCGATTAGCGGTTAGGGTCTAGCGCTTAGCCCTGCCTTTGTTTGTGTCTTGGATTCCTTTGACAAATAATACGAACGATCGGCTTCTTCACACGGTGCCATCCGCGACGAATGGTCCCTGTGCGAATCACCACCTGGCAGTATTCACAAATTTTTTTGACGGAAGGACGAAATTTCATGGAGATAGCTTGTTAGCTTCTTAGCTTATTAGTTTTTATTCGTGATATTCGTAGATTCGGATGGGCTCGACGGAGAAGACTTGTCAGCTTGTGAAGCGCTCTCAGCATTTGCGGGTCTCACATTTGGGTCGCCCTCTGTTTTCTTCTCCCTCCCTCGAGAGACAATTCTTCCCTTCTTCAAATCAAACGGCGTAATTTCCACCACGACATGGTCGCCGGGGAGGATTTTAATGTAGTTGAGCCGCATTTTCCCAGATATGTGTGCCGTTATTTCGTGCCCCTCCTAGCCAGAGTCAATAACCTGAACGATAAAAGTGGCGTTGGGGAGAGCCTGAATAACTAATCCGGTGGCTCGAATGTTTTCCTGTTTGGACAAGAAAAGAGGTTATCGTGCTGAGCTTGGATAGTGTATAAAGTGAATGACAAGAACACAACACGAAGTCTTTGAAAACAGAAAAGAGCAGTTGACAAAATATAAATTTATTTCTAAAATAGATAATCTCAAAATGTCTCGCGTTGATTCAAAATAAAAAGAAGTTTTGTTTCGAGTTCAGCTAAAGCGGGTCCTTCCAGGACGCCAATCTTTTTCACCAATCGAGATCGGTCAACTGATTTCACTTGCTCAGGAAGAACTTTTGAATCTTTGGACAGACCATTTTGTCGAGAAGGCTTCACGATGACCTGATAGGGATAGACTCGCGTAACATTCGTCGTCAGCGGGATAAGAATCCGGAGCGGCGTGTACTGATTGATCATGTTTCTCGAAACCACAACGCAAGGACGAGCCTTGGCAATCTCATGGCCCCTCACCGGGCTCAAGTGAGCGATAACAATATCGCCGTAATTAATAGTCGATGACATCATCAATGCCTTCGTTAACGAGGTTTTTTTCGTCTTCCGGCATGTCGGCGTAATAGGCTTTCATGCTCGCGACCATATCCTGTTCCCATTTTTTATAGGCTTCTTCCTGAAAAGGAAAACGCTTCGCAAGGGAATAGCTTATCATCACACAAACGGGCTCGTTGTCCTTGTTCACGACCAATCGATAGTCATCATGGTTGGTGAGATACTTAATCACGGAAAAAAGCTGAGGCTGAAGGGCCGTGGGACGAATGGTTTTTTTGGGACTTATTTTCATACGATCTCACAAAAATCTCTTTCATTATACCAATTGGATATCCAATTGTAAAGCGCTCATCCCACCGTCAACACCACCGGCCCCTCTTTCGTAAGAGCCAAGGAGTGCTCAAAGTGCGCCGACCAGGAGCCGTCTACCGTCACCATGGTCCACTTGTCTTTCAGACATTTTAATTTCCAATCTTTCATGGTCGTGATGGGCTCGATCGCGATCACCATCCCCTCTCTCAGCTCCGGACCATCGTTCCATTTTCCCACATTGGGAACATCAGGCTGTTCATGGACTTCGTAACCCACGCCATGTCCGATCAAATCGCGCACGCAACCGTAGCCCTGCCCTTCGACAATTTTCTGAACCGTTGCGCTGATCGCCCCGACGCGGTTGCCGATCACCGCCACCTTGATCGCCTCGTCGAGGGCGTGTTTGGTGGTTTTCACAAAGTGCTTCACCTCGAGGCTCATTTCACCGACCGCCACGGTGATGGCACTGTCGGTGATCAGACCTTTGTGTTTCACCCCAAAATCCAGACCGATGATGTCGCCGTCCTTCAAAAAATAATCATACGAGGGCACCCCGTGCACACAGGCTTCGTTCACCGAGGTACACAGCCCCGCGGGAAACCCATGGTAGCCCTTGAAGGGGCATTCCACCCCGCGCTCCTTCGCGAGTTTCTCCGCCAACTCGTTCAGCTCACCGGTCGAGACTCCGCTCTTCACTCGAGCGGCAATGAGCTGCAAAATCTCATGAAGGATTTTCCCGCCCTCACGCAGATCGGAAATTTCCCGGGGGGACTTGAAGCTGATCTCGGCGTTGGGGTTCATAGAACATGGCTTAATTTCACCAACTCCTGAAACACCTTTTCCGCGCCCCCCTGTCCATCGAGTTCGACAATTCTCCCCTGCCCCCGGTACCAGTCAATCACGGGCGTTGTTTCCTGATGATAGTTTTTCAATCGGGTGAGGATCGCTTCCGGCGTGTCGTCGGCTCGTTGGTAGACATCATCCGTTGCACATTCTTTCAGAGCCTCTTCTTTGCTGGGATAAATCTTTCCGGTTTTTTTCGACATGTGCCGTCCGCTCAGGCGCGCAAGCGCCAGCTCATCC
>CAZWLI010000164.1:0-1549 GCA_964634525.1 uncultured Candidatus Peribacteria bacterium
GAAAAAAAGGAGAAAGCGATGAACGAGAGATTCGGAAGGGTCAGCAATACCATCATGTTGTGGGTTGGCCTCGCGGTTTTTTTGATGGTGACTATTCTCGCGGGGTACGTGGAATTTCTGGCGGCTTGGCTCAGCACGCCAAGACTTCTTACGGCGACTGGAATCTGGAGAGTGCCAGAGCGACATTACGCTCGTGGTTTTTATCATCCGGGCCTTTTCGCTTTGGGGGCGCTCTCTTTCGCTATCGCCACTAAATATTGTATGTCCTTAAAATGGCAGAACGTTGCGGGTAGAGAAAATTGCATGTGGTGGGTTATGTGGTCGGGAGCGTTTATGTCCACCTTTCTCCTGGTTGCATGCGTGATCGTTCGTGCAGGATATGAACCATGGTAATTGTAAAGTGAGATAAGCGAGTTCTTTCCCCGAGCTCATAGGACGGGCATTAGGGGCGTGCGGATAACCTCGCGCACGAAAAACATCCGGGGTTTTGGGGAGGTTAGGTCGCTATCTAGTCTCCCCCTTAATCTTCTGCCGCTGAATTGAAATTCGGTCTTAGAAGAATGGGTTTTAAAACTCACATTTTTTCAAAACAAGAAAGGAGTCTGTTATGGACTGGAATTTTTTGACCGAGGTCGTATTTGCTGCCTTCGTGGTTGGCAGCGTGCTGGCGGGTTATTGCCCACGGGCAGCACGCTAGCTGATTCGCGTCTTTGCGAGGAGTTCCGCTTGGCGGAACTCCGAAGCAATCTCCTCGCGAACAGAGATTGCTTCGGCCTTTCAGGCCTCGCAATGACATTCAAATTTTAGGATGACGCCTATCAGGCCCCCGCCCGATCACGTCATCCTCTTCCCTCCCCTGGCGGTCACTGATATTTCTCACTGATTGCCAGGGGAGGGCTACGATCAAACTCTGGCGCTTGAAACGGTGGACTTATGCAATGCCTATGCGCGCTTCAACGCGTTCGAGGCGTTTGATCACGCCTCCCGGACCTTGCAAGACGTCTTTCACGGCCTGCGTCAGGTCTCGTACGTCTTCCTTCAATGCGAGTTCTTTCACCGCGCTCCGAAGATCATCCTTCGTGGCAAAGCGCTCGAGGTCGTCTTTGGTAGCAAAGCGCTCGAGGTCGTCTTTTGTGGGGAGTTGCCCTACTAACCCCACAAGCTCTTCCTTGACCTCCGCGAGATCACGCTTAGAAGCAGGCTGCTGTTCAAAGTCCATGGACATATCCACAACAGTATACATCGTTAAAAAATGTCGCGCAGTGCGGGTCAAGATGACCTATTCTCACCCATGGAGGGGTGTGTCGGCGGGCAAGATTTTTTCTTTCGCTCGACCATCAACACGCCTCCAGCGGCGAGAACAACAATAGGTTTTTTAAGGAGAAATGAGCCATGAGTCGGAAAAAGGCACGATTGTTTTCGAAAATGTCTGTCATGATTGCGTACCTACCGAAGGGAAGGTATCGCGCTGAAGAGCAAGAATCGGGTAACGAGCCTGTCGTTACCGTCATTGCTTGTGCGAGACGGGAAAATCAGCCGCCGCTTCCTC
>CAZWLI010000165.1:0-15893 GCA_964634525.1 uncultured Candidatus Peribacteria bacterium
TCGCTTACATCACGGAATACAATGCCTATCGCCCTCATCAGTCGTTGGACTACAAAACCCCGCTTGAAGTATACTGTGCCTACTCAGCCACTTCTCAGAATCAATCCTCTGAAGTGCACAAGAAGATATGGACTCATGCAGGTTTGTTTTCTTTGTTTCATTTGAGTTCATAATTTGATACCATGAATATGGTTTCGTCATTGCCCTTATGGTCCAAACACAAGTCACAATAGAGCCAGGACAGCATAAAAAATTTATTGTTTCTTTTGCGATGGATGCCGACGCCCTCGAACGCTTGGCAGGACAAATGGGATGGTTTAGTCCGGAGTTTTTGTCTGCCCTTGAAGAAGGGGAAAAGGATTTCAGATCTGGAAGATATACCAAAATTCAAAGCTCAAGAGAACTTGATGAGGAGCTCTTATGATCCAACTTTTGGCAACTGAAAAATACAAGAAGCTTTATCACGACCTTCAGCCCGAAATAAAGAAAAAGCTTTGGAAGCAAGAAATGATTTTTTCGGGGAACCCTCACCACCCTTCCCTCAATACGGAAAAGATAGCACCAAAACAAAAGGAAATCTGGACTTTTCGAGTCGATAAAAAGTATCGAGTCGTTTTCCGATTTGAAGATCATGAAACGGTCGTTTTGTTAGCGGTTGGTCCACATGACTGGATTTATCGACTTCGTTGGTAAATTCACCTGTTGTCTGCTGGCTTCTTCACTTTCGGCGAGCTTCGAAGGGCAAGTCCAAATCCTCACTCGCTTCTTTTTGCTGATCCAGACATCTCTGCTTGGCTGAACACAGACCTCTCTCCCGAGCCCCCGCCCGCCTTTGGAGGGCTCTCTCCTTGGCTGGAGAGAGGGGAGGGGGAGTTTTCAGTTGATTTTTAATACAGGTTTGATAGTATTGAAGCGCTGGGATGCTGTTGCATGACAGCTCATCTCTCAGGTATCACAGAAGCTCTTCCTCACGGGAGGGTTTTTCTGTAGAGACGGGTTCAACTCCCGCAATGGGGAAACGCTCTCCTTGACAGAAATTTCACAAAATCCATGAAATTTCAGTCTGGAGTCCTTCGCTTCGCATCCCGCCTTCGGCGGTCTAGCTTCGCTGCGGATCGCGTTTCTCGCCACTTTCCAGGTCCACCAAGCATTTTTTCTTTGGCTAAAAACAGACCTTCCCCCTAGCCCCCTCCTTCCGCTCCGTCCGCCGTGGCGGAGCGGACGAACAGGTGGCTGGAGAGAGTTCCCGTGCTAGGGGCCGGAAAAGAACCAAGCTTCAACTTTGTCGACGGCGAAAGACAACACTTTCGGTCTTGCATGAAAAAAGATGATGGGTTATAAATGTGCCAACTTATTTCTCACCTATGCCTAAAGAAGGAATGGAAGGAGATGGTCGTACGATTGAAACTACAGATCGAATCGGAGAAACGAGATCCGCTCTTGATCCTGATGGAACGGAGGGGCTCACAGCAATCATGAGGGCAAGCCTCGCAGATATTGCTTCTGATAGGGCAAATAATAAAGAAAGAGAAAGAGAAAGAGAACGAAGATAATTAGCCCCTCACCGTTACCACCTTCACCACGCCCTCATTGCGCTCATAGAGCTGCTCGATCTGCTTGAGTAGGTCGTAGCGGGTGATGAGACATCCCCAGCTGCCAAAACCATTTTGTTTTTCGATAATTGAATCAATGGAAGGCGTCGTGTGAATACCGTATTTTGTAAAAATTCTTTCCTCACCCCTGACCTCGTAGAGGCGAAGGAAAAGCTGTTCTTTGGCTTCTTTTGAACCAAAAATCCAATAGGTGCTCTGCTGGTGCTTGGAGCGAATTTCCCAAGTCTTCTCCGGGGTGGCGGGATTGTAGGTCATGCCCAGATAGGTTATTTTCTTGCCATTATTGAGCCCGCTCCCGATTTTGACCTTCACGGAGCGGTCAGAATCGTCATTTCTCACAAATTGGAGGGTATTTTCCTTCACATTGGCCAAAATCCAGTCACCTTTGGCAAATTCCCAGTCCTGGAGGTGATCCAGGACCTCTCCCCCCAACCCCCTCCTCTGCGAATCTTCCCCCCAGCCAAGGGGGGACAGAGGGGGGTCTTGGGCTAGGGCCTGGGAAGGGCTAAAAACAGAAGAAAAGAGGATTAAGGCCACAAGCAGGCCAGCAAAAAGACCGTGGAGGGTGTTCTTCATAGGGGGGTTATATAAGCCGAGAGAGCAATCTAGGCTATATTTGCTCTTTTGTCAATGTTATTGTCCTGATCACTCTCTCTTTTTTCTGTCATTCCGATCCGCCTAAGGCGGAGGAGCCAGCAAGGTGCTACAGTATTTCCTGACACCTGAAACCTCACCTATGAACCTCGCCGTCTTCGCCTCCACCAACGGTACGGACCTCCAAGCGATCTTGGACGAAATGAAAGCCGGGAAGATGCCTGGCATTGAGCTGAAATTTGTCCTCGTGAACAAGGAAGACTGCGGCGCGGCCCAGAAGGCGAACAAGGCCGGCATTCCGCTCGTTTTCTTGGATCCCAAGTCAAAAGAGGGCAGTCTTCTCGATCGTGAAGTTTATGACCGCCATGTCGACAAGGTCTGCGAGATGTATCAAGTCGATCTCATTGTGCTCGTGGGCTGGATGCGCATTCTTTCCCCTTGGCTTGTGAAGAAATGGCAAAAAAAAGTCATCAACGTGCACCCTTCGCTTTTGCCGAAATACCCCGGCATGGACCTGGACGTGCACCAGGCCGTGATCGATGCGGGGGAGAAGGAATCCGGCATGACGATTCACTACGTGGACGAAGGGGTGGACACCGGAGAGATTATCCTGCAGAAGAAGATGGTGGTGACGCCTGCGGAGACGGCACAGAGCTTGAAGGAGAAAGTGCAGGAGCTCGAGAAGAAGTGGCTGCCGGAGGTCATCAGGAAATTAGCAGCGATGTGACCATAATGTTTGCTTCTCCAGCGGTGCCTCCTGCCCATCCGGCAGGGAGCTTTCTTTCATGAAATCCAGATCGAAGGTTTCGAGGCGCTTGCTCGAAGGATGCTCACCGCTCCAATTCCACTCGCGGCAGAGGTACTGGCCATAGTTCAAGCGAAGATCGGTGTAGTCCTGAAGCCAGAGATTGGTGAGGAGTTTGTACCAACGCTGGGTCTTGTAGGTGAGGTAGACGTTTTCGGGCTTGGTGAAATTGACCGGCCCGCCATCCAGCACATTGACCTCCGAGCCATCCGCCAGCTTGCCGGGGATCACATACCAGCCGTCGTCCTTGAGCGGGCTCGGAGAAAACATGTTCCAGTTTTGATCCAGACCGAAAGCCCGGCCAACAGGATCAAGGCCTGGGAGGGAGAAGTTTCGGAGATGATTGGAGAGATTCCAAAGGAGCACCACGGCAAGGAAAAAAGCGGCCGCAATATTCGCAAGTCGAGGCAGGCGCTCGACCGAGGCTGGAGGAGGCTGAACGGTGGGGCGCACACACGCTTGGCCGCGATGGCAAGCGATCCAGGTGTAGAGCTTCGTGCCAAGCTTTGCGACGGGCTTGATGCCGAGCAGCTTGCCCAGAGGCCAGAGGAGGGGGCACAGCGAAAGCACCTTCTGCACGCCTTTCCAGTGGTAATAGTGCTTGCCCTTGAGGTCCACGATCACCCAGGAGTTGTGGTGAATCATGGCGGAATAGATTTCTTCGCTGCTCTGAGCTGGCAGCACCTTCGTCTCCGGGATCATCAGGAACGTTTTCAAAAAGAAGACCGTGCGCTCGCAAAAACCGCAGTCGTGATCGTAGTAGATTTTGAGTCCCAGACGCTCTTTTGAACGAAAGCACCGGTTTATTTTTTCCCAAAACCAGTCCGGGAAAAATGGGAAGAGGGCGACGATGCTCACGAAGGGAAAAAATCCGAGCATCATGGAAAGGCCAAAGCCAAGCTGCATGAGGATGAAGCCAACAATCGCGAGGAAACGAAAGGGTGTTCGAAAAACCGGCGAGAAGAGGATGATAGCGCCAAAGAGCTGCCAGAAGATGACACCATCGGACCCTGTCTTGCCCCACACCGCGGTGAGATAAATCAGGGCGACTTGAATCACCAGGGCAATCGAAGCCATGGAAAAATGCTCCGTTGGACTGTCCGCCCGGAATCGCTCGCGCATGGTATCGATGCCGTACTTCGCCCCGAGCGGCAAAAACATCGCCCAAAACATCAGCACGCGGATCTCCAGATCACCTCCGTAGAGCACGAGCGGATTTCGGTGCTGAAGGGAAAGCAGAAGAATGAAGGAAATGATCGTGGAGAAGCGGGTCTTGTATCCGAAGAGCAGCATCAGGGCAAAGATTGCCGCGACGAGGAAGAGCAGGGCTTGAAAAAGAACCGTCCCATTCACGAGATACACCGACCATTCAGCCGGGTTGAGCAGCCTCTGCAGGACGAGTGATCGGGTGAAGAGGCCCGAGTCCGCATGAAAGGCCGCAAGCGAAAACGCTCGATCAAAGAGATCGTAGAGGATGGTAATGGCCAGCCCAATGCGAAAGAGCGCCAAGGAACGCAGATCGAGCGAGAATGGATTTTTGAAAAAAGATTTCAGATTTTCGGATATGAGCTTTCAGGAGTCATCATAAATAATCGCCTGGCGCTGAGCACCTGAAAGCTCTTGACGAGAGACAGTCAAAAACCCCTTCTCCCTTTGGGGTTCAAAAGTTGCGAGACAAAATTTCCGATTCGAAGCCGATATTTAGACTCTGAGGACAAATACGGTAACAGGGGCCATAGGGTTTGATGAAGGATTCAAACCATAGTACCTCATTTTTGAGGAAAAGTCAATATAAAATGAATATCATTTGTGTCAATGTGCTGATTGACTTTTAAGCTTTTTCATGTTATATTTATTTTGTTCATTTGCCGCCAGCTTATGACTCAAATCAAGTCTGATGCATCGTATCTGAAGACCAACAAAAGCTCCTCCCCCGCCGTTTCGGTCGGGCGAGTTGCTCTTTTCACGCGTCTACGCGTTGGCAAAAGACTCAGTAATCCCCACAAGAGCTTTTCTCGATTCTTTTAAACTACGCCGCTCGAGATCCCACGGATGTCCCCCGAGACGCTCGCTGTTGTGCTGAGCGTTGCTTTCGTTGTTGAATCTGCTGCTGCCAAGCCTGAAGAGCCTGCTGGAATTCCTGGGAAAGAGCCTCGGGGCGATAGAGGCTATTCGGATCCAAACACCGTCGAACAAAAAGAATCATTTCCGCCGGAAGAGGGGAGGCGGGCTTATAGTTTTCCCGTGCTCGATCAAGCGGCGCCAGAGGCCTCGCTCTCATGGCATAGCTGAGAGAAAGGCCCGCTTGTCGCATCCCATCACTCGGCAGCTCTCCCAAATGAGATTTTCCACCTGAAAGTGCGTAATACAAGGTCGCCCCAAAGGAAAACACGTCACTCTTTGGTGTGGCAGGATTGTCGAGCATTTGCTCTGGAGCACTGTAGACAGCTGTTCCCTTGACCTGAGCGGAGTCATTCATATTTCTTCTTGCCAGGCCAAGGTCCGAAAGGATCGCATGACCTTCACCATCAAAAAGAATATTTTCCGGCTTCACATCACGACTCAGAATCCCACCCTGATTTCGCTGGATGGAACCTTGGGGCTTTTTGGCATGGAGCCATTCCAAAGCCTCGGCAACCGGAACAAGGCTCTGGAAAAAGGCGAGCTCCTCTTCCTCCGACATACCCTCGACCTTCTTCATCTTGCTCGTCAAATCGCCCTGCTCACAGTAGGGCATCAGCACACAAGCTCGCTCTTCATGGTCACCCTCGATCTCACCAGCAGCCTCAATTCGCATAAGATGCGGGTGAGCACGATTTTCCGGACGACTGATCATCTCCAAGATCGCCTGTTCTCGACGTTGAAGCTTTTTTCGTTGCTTCACCAGCGTTTCGCGATCCTTTGAAAGCTCGGTTCTTCTCTTCTGGTTTCCCACCTCAGCCTCTAGGCGAGCCTCTTCTGGAAAAAATTGAAGTAAAGCATTATCAGCATCCAGATCCTGAAGCTGTCGCTGAAGATCGCTATCGGCAAACGCTATGATCTTGAGGGCGAAGTCTTGTCCATCCATCTCGACCCGATACACCTTGGACATCCCCCCCTCTCCGAGCTTCTCTCGAACAATCACCTGCTTGGAAATTTTTTCAAAAGCCTCTCCTTTCCGTGCCTCTATCTTTCGGGTGATGACGATGGTGATGCGCTGTCCCGGCTCGTATTCGTTGTGCCCCGAATGGACGGAAGGTGATTTTGGTTTTTCATCGGCCATGTCCTCGGCATGCTCAGCTTCGGCCTTCATCGCTCGGGCCTGCAAAAAGAGACGATATTCCGCAAGAATGCGATCATAGATGACATCCAAGGCTTCCGGCATGCGCACCTTCCGGTCCAACGCCAGAAGCTTCATGACATCCGCCGCCAGTAAGGGGGACAAAGGCTCGAGGTCTTTTTTCTTTCGTACCTCCTGAATATCCGAAATTCCTCTTTCTCCTTTTTTGAAAGCCTTCATTTCTTCGCAGTGAGCCTCGAAATCCAACTCCCCATCTTTGTCAAAACTTGCGTCTCCAAAAATACCTTCCCCACCGGTCAGAAGATGATAGAGGGTCACGCCAAGAGAAAAAGCATCACACCAGGGGCCAATATTTTCTGGCAGATCATCGACTTGTTCCGGCGAAACAAAGGGTGCGGTTCCGACAACGTGAGAGGCCTTGCTAATAGCTTCGGGCTTTTCTGAAGTTTTTTCTCGATCCTTGGCTTTGGCCTCTTCTTCGGCCCTCGCTTTTGCCTTGGCCTCTGCCCTTTCCTTTGAATCAATTCTCTTAATCAACCCAAAATCAGCCAAAAGGGCCTTTAAAAGGCCATTGACTGTTCGAAGCAAAATATTCCCAGGCTTAAAATCCAGATGTACCATGCGATTTTTGTGCATCGCAGCGAGAGCGCGTACGGGGTCTCGAAGCATTTTGAGAAGTGGCAAAAGTCGCTCAGGGGAGGCCATGGCAAAATTATCCTCCAGGCTTGAGAGATCGCCCTCTTCGCAATACGGCGTAACCAAATAAAGACCCTGACCATCGGGTCCGGTCACACCACATTCCAAAACTTCGATAACATCTGGATGATTCAAACGATACTGCTCGCGGCCCGGTTTGGCATTGGGGGACTTTCTTTTAAGAACAGCAATTTCCCTTAAAAATCGCCGTCGTTCCAGCTCCTCTTTTTCTGGATTTTCAGCTAAACGTTTTTTTGGCTTCATGACCTTCACGACCACTTGGCCAAAACGAGCATGTTCAGCAAGATAGATAACTGACATACCGCCATCAACGAGTTTTTCTTTAACCTCCAGTTCCTGAGTGAGCCGAGTCCCGGGCTGGAGATCATCAGGCTTCCAGAGGCTGCTTTCACCGTCTTCTGGTGGCAATTCTTGATCCGCTTCTTCTGCCTCAACTTCCATCGCGACCCCCTCTGGATCAACAAATTCCGCCCCAGCGTCAGCATGATGATGCAGGTCCTCGGCATCGCTATCCCGCGATTGTGTCTCGGATTTCCGCGCTGAAGGGGCTTGCCTTCTGACTGAACCCGCTTCAACTCCGGCGTCATCCCACTCTATTTCCCGCGATGACGTCTGAGTAGGCATAGGCAGATTATTCCTTGGAATTATGATCTCATCCGGCACGCCAAAACAGTTTTTCGGATGTCCAAAATCGGAAAATATGATTTTTTATATCGTCTCAGGATCTCTACCAAGGCTTGATGACGATGGGCTCTTCGCCAGGATTTATAACTTCCCTCATCGTCTTGGCTGATGTACTTCTTGGGATTGTCAAGGGGGCATCGAGAATTTCTCGGAGGATGGATTCTCGCCCTGAGACTGTCTTGTGAGCTAATAAACCATCTTTCGGCCTCCTTAATTCTGTCGAAACGGACCCTATTTCCCCTAGTTTCTCATCTTGAAAAGTGATGTGGAGATCTCCATTGAGCTTATCGACTTCAAGCTTCGCCCTGTAGAACCGCCCACCACATGTTATTCGATAATAAAAAATCTTACCCGTTTCTAAGCCGGTTTCTCTTTTGAGATCGCCGACAATATCCGTTTTGAGATTCCCAATATTTTTCGGCTTCCTTGATCGCCCGGGGGTCGGGGGGGTAGAGGGAGTCGCTAAATTTTTTCGGCCTCCTGCTGGAGTTGTCGCTCTAGCGAGAACATCGTCAGGAAGAGCCCCAGGCGGCTTTTCTTGGGGCATTGCTTCCTCACCACCTTGCTTGACTTCAGACACGCCGAAGAGCCGCCCAATCAATCCTCGGATTCCTTCGCGTGCCGGCTCAGCGCCGTTTTGTTTCGGACCAACGACTGTCAGTCTTCTCTGCACTTCTTCTGCCGCTGCCCGTTTTCTTTCTTCCTCCGTTGGCTCTCTACGAAATGGCCAAAGTACCATTTTTTTAATAAAAAAAATTCGCAAACAGTAAAGGGGAGTATTGGGAGAATGTCAATACGGTAGCGGACTGCGGAGAAACTCGAAATAAACAATTTGCGCAGAAAGGCTCGAAGATGTAGCTTTCATGTCGATTATGCGCCCGTAGCTCAGTTGGATAGAGCAGTGCCCTTCTAAGGCAAAGGTCGGTGGTTCGACTCCCCCCGGGCGCACCATGGTATTGCGTTGAAACCATTGATTCTGGTAGGATAGAAGCGGTTTATCCAGCACCTTTTTGATCTTTATCAAAGGTACAAAATACATTACAATAGTCATTGTTGATGAAAAACAAAAAGGTGCTGGATAAATTTGCTCTCTAAACACCATCGTATGGCTCAAGATCCAGCTCTCACAGGTCAAGGTATTCCTCCTCCGCCTCCAGGCGCCTCGTCTACCGGCGGGCAGGGGAAGGCAATGAATCCTCCTCCGTCTTCAGGTCCCGGCCAACCAGCAACCCAGCAACCCTTGCCCGTCTCTGGCGGGAGCACCGGTCAAGCGCCCGTTGTCGAAGAAAGTTTTCTCCGTCCACGTCCTCCGGATGATCAGCTGGGCATTGGATTTGTGGGGGATTACAAAACAAGCGTCGCTATTCCCGCCCATCCGAATACGACCTTCAACGAGCCGTACTTTTTGAAGATGCTGTCGGGATCGATTTCGCTGACGAAAAATGAGAAGAAAAAAATCGTCGAGGCTATTCCAAAGCTGTCACAATATCAGATCGATGAGCTGATCAAGATCTTCGAAGAGGAGCGCCGCAAATTTGCCGAGCTGGACGAGAAACACCAGGTAAAAATCCGCGAGCTCCAGCAGAAGCAAACCGATGACTGGAGGGATCTGGAGATGGAGAAGCAGCAGGTTCAGCAAAAGTCCGCCGATGAAGATGCTGCCAAAGCGCTTCGAGAAAAGTTGATGGGAAAGAGTGGCGAAAAGCCAGTTCCGTAGCGGAGAACCTGCGCCTCAGCGCAGATTCGAAGCGGAGGACTCGTAACCAGAAACTCCGCGAAGCGTGAGTTTTCTGGTGAAGAGAGGGCTTTCCCATTGGGGGGATCTTCAGGTAAGATGGCTGCGTAAGCATCTTCATGAAATTTTTAAAAAACCTCCAGTTTCAGGGGAAAAAAGTTCTCTTTCGCGCAGACATCAACTGCCCTTTTTTGAATGGAAAGATCGCCGACATCACCCGCCTCAAGGCCATTGTCCCAAGCCTGAGCTATCTGCTGAAGGCTGGCGCAAAGCAGATCATCATCCTCGCGCACCAGGGGAGGAAAAAGGTACGGGCGGCTGATTCGGTGTTGGATGAGCATGCGAAAGAACTCGAGAAGCTGCTTCATGAAAAAGTGCTGAAGCTCGATGAGACGCGACCGAAGCATATTCCGGAGGGAGCGGGGGTCGTGATGCTGGAAAACGTCCGCCTGGACGATGAGGACCATCCTCTGAAAGAGAAGCGCGAAGACTTTGCGCGATTTTTGTCGGCGTTGGGTGACATCTACGTGAACGATGCCTTTGGCAACTGCCACCGTGACCATGCCACCATCACCTCGCTCGCCAGGATGATGCCGAAAAGAGCTGCAGGGCTCCTCGTCGAAAAAGAACTCGCGGCCCTTTCACCACTCCTCCAGAAAACCCTCGAGCACCCCTTCACCATCGTGGCCGGAGGCGCCAAGATCGACACGAAGATGGGGCTCTTTGACCAGTTCAAAAAGAAAGCCGACTTCTTCCTGATCGGCGGAGCCATTGCCAATACCTTCCTGAAGGCCGAGGGCTACGACATCGGAGCCTCGCTGTACGAAGAGCAGAGCGTGGAAAAAGCCCAGGAATATGCTCTCGAGCTGGGCGACCGTCTCCAGCTGCCGGTGGATGTCGTGTGCGCCGATGAGGCAGGAGATCACGTTGCCAATATGGATATCCCGATCGAAGACGTGGAAGGGGATATGAAAATCCTCGATATTGGTGAAAAGACCGCGGCCTGGTACAGCACGATTATCAAGAAATCCCACACCGTCGTCTGGAACGGTCCGATGGGGCTCTTTGAATACAAGCCGTTCAAAAAAGGCTCCGAAGCCATCGCCAAAGCCATGGCGGCCTCGAAGGGCAAGACCATCCTCGGTGGCGGCGACAGCCTGGTCGTGATCAACGAACTCGGGATTCCCTACGATCAGTACAACCATGTCAGTACCGGTGGGGGAGCGATGGTGGAATATCTCGGTGGAGATAGCCTTCCGGGACTTATTGCTCTGAAGGCCTAATGGGGTCCCTAATATCCTCCCTTGATTTCCTTCGCCCTGTGCTCCGACTTCTTCATACACCAGGGGCAGTATTTTGAGCGGTGATAATCCTTCAGCGTGCCCGCTTTCAAGCGCGTCACATAGTTGTGATGACTGCATACTTTGCAAAGCAAAGATGTGTTGGTTCGTTTTCCACGGGGCATGGGGGAGGAGTTAGCTTTTTAGCTTGCTAGCTTTTTAGGAAGAAAGCAGCTTGCTCATTTAAGCAGTTCCCGTCCTAATAAGCTAATAAGCGCATAAGCTTATAAGCTTATTTTGCTTGACATTAGCAATAATTTCTGTTATCATAACATGAATTAATTATTTCTTTACTTTTCTTTATGGAAAATAAAAGCGTTTTCTTACTTCTCGTGACCTTCTTGGTTGGCGTTGCCGTAGGCCTCCTGGTGGCTCGGTACGTCCCTGCCAAATATCTTCCCGCTGAAATTCGTCCTGATCTGGAATATGAACAGGGCACGGTAAGTGATGTCGGGACGAGCGTGCTCGCCCCAGGCACAGAACAAACTGCTCCTGCGGCTGGTATTACGGATTTTTCCGGCGCCTACACGCAGACTACTCCTGACTCAAGCCTGAATACTTCCGACAGCTACGCTCAGACGTCTCCAGACGCCGGCATTTCTAACTATTCCGGCAGCTACACTCAGACCACGCCAGAAGCTGGCATCACCAATACTTCCGGTGACGCGTCTATGGCCGGGACTGCTCAGTAGATCACTCTCGTGCGAACATCAAAAAAGCCCCATTATTGGGGCTTTTTTGATGTGCATCCTCGTAACCATTCATTGAGCTGGCCTACTTCAGGGCTTCTTTTTTTATCACCCTCCCACGTCTGGAGAATGTTTCTTATGTCCTTTTCTATTCCTAGAGCTTCCTGGGGACTGAGTGGTTTGCCTGTTTCCATTCTCCGCTTGATCAGGGGATAGGCCTTCTCCGCATATTCCGGGCTGAGCCGTATCTCCATAGCCTGCACTCGACTTTTTGTGCCACTCGCTTGCATGACCATGGCCTGATCAGGATCCTTCATGAGCTTATCCAGTTGGCCAGAGAAAGTTTTGCATGCTCCGATGACCGTGAGAATCTCCCCCGCAGTCTTTCTCGGGAGAGCGTTAATCCTCGTCATCTCTCTGTTGTACCAGTCCCATCGTTCGTCGGTTTTTTCTTTTTGCGCCTTTGCCCGCACTTCTTCCCTTTCCCGAGCATTCTTGCTGCTCCATGCTGAAAAAGCCTCTCCTCCTACTGTTGCGGCTGCTCCAGCAACAAGTGCTGTCACGACTTGCCATATTTTCACACGATGGCGATAGAGAGTACGCTCTGCCTCATGCTCCCGAGACTCCGAAGGCAGGAGTTCATCCAAAAGATGAGCAACGCTTCCCATGCCACTGACGATTTCATGTTCCAGAAGAAGCTCGGGGTCGGTAGTCACGGCGGTGAGACTTTTCAGAAGTGCAGCCAAGGTCTTCGAACTTCCTTCAATTTTTGCCAAGGCTACCGGGTCAAGCTCCACCAAGGAAAGCGGAACGGGATTGCTGAGCGTTTCGCCTTCTTTCAGTCCTTCCATTTTCTTCCGATCCGCATCTGCTTGAATGGCCCGTCCTACGACGGCATTGGAATTTGCATTTTTTCGTGAGAGAGAAGATCCTGTCAGCGCTTCAAAGATAAGAACTCCGAGAGCATAGGTATCGGCTCTTCGAGAACTTTTCACTTTTTCACAAATAAGTTCTGGGGGAATATAACCCGGCGTCCCAACGATGACCCCCACTTCTGTTACCGGGCCCGTGCCTGCTGCAGCCGCCTTGGGAGACTTTCTTGTTCCTGAAATAACTTTTCCTAAATCTTGCTCTTCGCGTTTTTTGGCAAGTCCAAAATCAATAAGCTTTGTCGTTTGCAGAATATCCAGCACGGTCGCCAGGTAGATATTCCATGCCTGCTGTACTTTCTCATCGTCTTCCTTCGAAAGCACCCCTCCTTCTTCCGGCGCTTTGATGCCATTGAGTTTTTTGAGCAAATCTCTATTCGCAGGACCGACTTGTGGCGGGAGCATAACATTTTCCAGCTTCAGATCTCGATGATCAACTCTTCGTTTGTCATGCAAAAATTGCAGGGCTGAGATAACAGGCCGAAGGAGTTTCAGGACTACTGTCTGCCACAGCGGCATGGGAAATTTCACCCCGAGCCTTTCACACTCCCCCTGAAGTAATTGTGATGTTGCCTGAAGATCGGAGGCATTGGTCCCGGCAAGAAGCTCCATCACTACAAAAGAAATTCTCCCTTTTTTACCGGCATCAAAAATAATCGGAAATTCTGGCCTGAGGCCAACACCTGCATGAAGTTTTTGCTCTCGAAGAAATCTGTCGTATAAATCTTGCTCGTCGCTGGTCAGCACCTTGATGGCCACGTATCGTCCCAGCACTGTATCAAAAGCCCGATAGACAGCCCCCATTCCCCCTTGTCCCAGATGTATTTCGATTTCATATCGCGGACTCAAAGCATCCTCCACTTCACCGAAGGTGATGTCTCCTGTTCCAGATTCCACATTCCAATCGTTACCAAAGGCCTCCTCCCCAATTTGATTGACGATGACTGCAGACACTCCGGTGTTCTCGACACACTGTCGGACTGCGGAAACAACCGCTGCTGGTGTTGCTGTTGGCAATTCACCGGACTGAATCCGTTCGATGATTGCCCCAATGGCGGATTTCGCCCTTTCTCCTGCTCCTGGGTCGGCAACCTTTGCCAAAAACTGGCTTCGGAAATTTTCTAACCTTTGGATCAAAGGGCCCGATGCCTGGGCGTCTCGAGGAGCAACTGCCGCCTCGGCAAGACGGCCCATTTCTTGCGGCCTTCGTTCATCATTCACTACGACATCTTCTCTCGCAGCCATAAGACTCCTTAGAGTACCTCATTAAACGCCTCTTTCTTGGCTTTTGCAAGAGCAGATAATGCCTCACCAGGCCAGCCTTCGCAGGCGGCTTGTATGACCCATGGTATTATGAACATGCATCATATTTCTTCCTTGCAAAAATACGTCAATTTTAAAGTTCTCCTTCCGACAAAGCTTCATAAAAAGCTCAAAAAAAAGCTGACGCGAAAAAAATCACTGTTGCTGATATTCTTCTTGGATTCGTGGAAGAATTCCTTTCAGAAAATGAGAAAAAAATCAAAGGCCCGTGGAAGGTGTGGGGGTAGGGGAAGGTTTTAGGGTTTAGGGGTTAGGTTTCAGAGCATTCTCTCCTCAATCTCCTTCACAATTTCTTTCACGAAGCTATCGAGCTTGTGGGATTCCTTCTTGCCGGTCTTGCGCGAACGAACATTGACGGAGTTCTTCGACACCTCTTCATCACCGACGACGACCATGTACGGAATTTTTAATTTCTCGGCGTTGCGGATGCGCTTGCCAAGCGTCTCTTCGTGGGAGACCACTTCGACACGGACATTCTTTTCCCTCAGCATTTCAACAACTTCAAGAGCGTAGTCCTGGTGGGCCTCGGCGACCGGCAGCACCTGCACCTGTACCGGAGCAAGCCAGGTGGGGAAGGCTCCGCCGAAATGCTCGATCAAAAATCCAATCAGGCGTTCGTGAGTGCCGAGTGGTGCTCGGTGAACGCAGAGCGGGGTCTTCTCCTGGCTATCGTGATCGATGTAGGTGAGATTAAATCTTTTCGGTACCGCAAAATCGAGCTGATTCGTGGCGAGGGTAAATTCACGACCAATCACCGACCAGATCTGCACGTCGATCTTAGGGCCATAAAAAGCGGCTTCATCTTCTTTTTCGACGAAAGGCACTTTCGACTCGATCATGGCTTCGCGCACCTGAGCTTCCGTCTTGATCCAGAGCTCGGGTTCATTCACATATTTTTTTCCGAGGCCTTCCTTGCTGTGCTTGCTCAGGCGCATCTCATACTTTTCGATTCCAAACAGTGAAAAATAATACTTGTACATTTCAATCACCGCCAAAAACTCACCCTTGAATTGTTCTGGAGTGCAGTAGATATGCGCATCATTCATCGCCAGTGAGCGCACCCTCATCAGGCCAAAAAGCGCGCCGCTGTCTTCGTATCGATAGCACTGTCCGTACTCGGCCAGGCGGAGGGGAAGCTCGCGATAGCTTCTCGGCCTCGCGGCATAAATAATGTGGTGGTGCGGGCAGTTCATGGGCTTGAGGTAATACTCTTCCTCGTCGAGCATCATCGGAGGGAACATCGTGTCCTTGTAGTAGGGGAGGTGACCGGAGGTGTGATACAAGGTGCCCTTTGTGATGTGGGGAGTTTTGACACGCTGATAGCCGCCCTTGAGTTCTGTTTCTTTGGCAAGCTTTTCAATTTCTTCAATCATAATCGTGCCTTTGGGTTGCCAAAGGGTGAGGCCTGGGCCAATAGCGTCCGAAAAGAGGAAAAGCTCTTGCTCCTGCCCGAGCTTGCGATGATCACGCTTCTTGGCCTCCTCAAGCATATACTCATATTTTTTCAGCTCCTCTGCGGACTCGAATGCGATCCCATAAATTCTTTGCATGGAGGCGTTCTTTTCATCCGCCTGCCAGTACGCTGAAGAGATCTGGTTGAGCCTGAAGGACTTCGCATCGATTTCTTTGGTGTTCTCCACATGACCCCCTTCGCAGAGATCCACGAACACGGGTTCCTTTTTCTGGGACATAAAGTTTTCGTAGAAGCTGACTTGCTTCACCCCTTGTTCTTTCACAAATTTCTCCACCAGCTCGACCTTGAAGGGCTGTTTGATTTTCTTGAGAAAGGCAATCGAAGCCTTGATCGGCTCATCGCGACGCACGAAATTCTGCCCTTGGCTCACATACTTCATCATGCGCTTCTGGAGCAGGGGAAGATCTTCGGGGATCAGCGTTCGCGGCAGCTCGAAGTCATAGTAGAAGCCATTGTCCGTCACGGGCCCGGTGCCGAGCTTCGCGTCCGGAAACATGTCGAGCACGGCCTGCGCCAGCATGTGGGCGAGCGAGTGGCGGATATTGTAGAGGGGGGAGCCTTTTTCGGTACTCATAAAAACGTTGAGATAAATTTTACTTTGTAAGCCTATCGAGAAATATTCAAAAAAGCCAGAATTACCGTGCGGAAGATTCAAGCTCTGGTTTGTCGTTCAACATTTCAAGCGTCGCTTTCACGGAAGGATTTTCTGT
>CAZWLI010000166.1:0-1964 GCA_964634525.1 uncultured Candidatus Peribacteria bacterium
TTGGATATGTTGGTTTTGATATCGGTCTGGCCATCCTCACGGCCGGGGGAGCAGCAGCAGCGAAGAATGCCCTCAAGGCGGGAGAAGTAACTCTGAAGCCGGTGCTGAAGGAAGTGGCAAAAGAAACTGCGGAAAAAGCTGTAAAAAAAACAGCTGAGAGGGTTGCGAAGGAAGCAGCTGAGAAGGCTGCAAAGGAGGCAGCTGAAAAAGTGGCGAAAGAAGCGGCTGAGGCGGCGGAGAAACAGGTGGTAAAGGGTGCCGGTCAGGGGGCAGTTAAAGTCATTTTCAAAGTGCCGAAGAAAAAACTCTCAGAGTTTTCATCGGACATTCAGAAACGAATAGTAGAGACGATGGAGAGAGTCAAGAAGGGGATAAAAAAATATGCGGGTAAAGATGGGGAACCCTTCCATAATAATCCCGTCAATGCTCCCGGCCATCCAAACCATGGTAAAACTTTACTCGATGTCAAACCAGACGGATATTATCGTGAATTTACGGTTGATGTACCTGGAGTAAAAAATAGAGGAGTCGAAAGAATAATTACTGGAGATCTTGGCGAGGTCTATTATACTAATGAACACTACAGTAGTTTTTTTGATATCACTTCATCTTTTAAATAGTATGGAGATTTCTATTGATTTATTTGGATGCAAAGACAACGATGATGTATTAGTCAGATTCGGAGAGATCCTCCAATTTGGAGGGCCAAAAGGAAATGTTACTGCAATGGCAGGTGTCATCAATAGAGGTTGGGGAATAAATTGGAATGCTTTTAATGACTGTTTGAGAGATTTGGAAGTTGGAGGAATTTGGGGTTCCGCGAAAAAAATTGAATTTCCATTAAAGCTTTTCATAACGAATTATCAGGATTTTTCAAAGAGCGAACCAGAAGGATTTAAAATTTTGCAAAGAATTCTTGGAGATCACCAAAAAAAATATGTTAACGATGGCAAGAAATTTGAAGTAACATTGAAGTAGTATTATCCCTCCCCATGCCCCTCCCCAAAAAAATCAAGATACCGCTGATCATCATCGCGGTAATTGCCTTGCTGGTCATTCTTGGACCGATCGTGAAACGAATGAATCAAGCCGTAGAATCACGAATCGCCGAAGAAAATCTGAAAAAAGATATTTCCTCAAATGATCCGCAAAGTGATATTGCACGGCAACTGCAGTCCTTCCAGGCTGCCGCGGCGGAGCTTCAGAAGACCCGTGAAACGGACAAGTTGAAACTTGAGCTGGCCTCCATCAGCTCCAGCGAGGACCTGAAAAATGTCGCCCTGGTGACGAAAGTCGCCGCGAATCTCCGCTCGGGGCATGAAATCGATGGAAGATATTTTGATGCCCTGATTGCGCTTTTTTCCGAGCAAGAGGAGAAACTTCAAGCCGCAAAAACCGGCAAGGAACAGTTTGGGGAAGTGGCGAGACCAGCGGTGCGGAGCGGAGGAAACGCCGTAGGCGGATCCGAAGCGCCGCACTCCGAGGTAGAAATCCGTGGCAACGGATTATCTACCGAGGAGAGCGCAGTCCCCTTTGAAGCGGGTTTTCTCGATGGTGCACTCCAGTCCATCGTTGACCAGAAGGAAAAATTAAATCTCCTCAAGAATGCCGAGTCGGATTCGTTCCTCGCCCATCGGAAGTTTTTTAAATGGGTTCTGGAGCACCAGGCAAACATGAGTGTCAAAAACCGTGTGATCGTGATGAGTTCAACGGTTCTTCAGAAGGGATACGATGATCTGGGAAAGGCAGCCTTGCAGAGCGAACAAACTTTTACCGAGCTCCAGAAAAAATTGGCGGAATGAAAGGGACTTTGATATGATGACAGTATTCTTTTCCCTCATCATGAAACGGTTTTTCGCGATTCTGATTTCCTTGGTAATTCTGTCCGGATCCTTCGACAGCGCTCTGGCCACTCGTTTCCCGGACATTAAATCGCCGGTGTTGAAAGCAGCCGTGGACATTCT
>CAZWLI010000167.1:0-8976 GCA_964634525.1 uncultured Candidatus Peribacteria bacterium
TTGATTCAATGCCTGCGAAACGAGTTCTCATCTCTGTTTCCGACAAAACCGGTATCGTGGAGTTCGCGAAGGTTCTTCAGCAAGAGTTTGATTACGAGATTCTTTCGACGGGGGGGACCGAGAAGGCCTTGCGAGAAGCGGGTCTTTCTGTCACACCCGTTGAAAAATACACGGGCTTTCCCCAGATGCTCGATGGACGCGTGAAGACGCTGCATCCCTTCATTCACGGCGGTCTTTTGGCCCTTCGGGACAACAAAAAACATCTGGAGCAGCTCCAGGAAAAGGGGATTGGTTTCATCGATATGGTGGTGGTGAATCTGTACCCCTTTCGAAAGACCGTGGAGCGGGGAGGGGAATTTCATGAAATCATTGAGAACATTGATATCGGCGGGCCATCCATGCTTCGTTCGGCCGCGAAAAATTTCGCTTCCGTGGCCGTGATTCCCAGCATCGAATGGTATCCGAGGATCATTGCGCAGCTGAGAGCCCAGAAGGGAAATCTTCTTGCAGAGACGAAAAGAAATCTCGCCAAAGACGTTTTTTGGCTCACGGCTCAGTACGACAGCGATATCGCAAAATATCTTTCCGAAGGCAAAAGACAGCTGCTTCCCCTCGAGCTCGTATCCGAACTTCGCTACGGGGAGAATCCTCATCAGCAAGGCTCGCTTTGGCGCGATCCGGAGAGCTCTTCTTCCAGCCGCATCACCGGCGCGAAGCAACGGCATGGCAAGGAGATGAGCTTTCTCAATTATTACGACAGCGACAGCGCGCTCAATCTCGTGCGAGAATTCGATGATCCGGCAGCGGTCTTTGTGAAGCACGGCAATCCCTGCGGCACCGCCGAGCAAAAGAGCATATTCGAAGCTTTTTCCAAGGCTTACGAAAGCGACCCGGTCTCAGCTTTTGGCGTGATCATTGCGGTCAATCGTCCCGTGACGAAAGAAATTGCGGATTTCATGGAAAAAAACTCCATGTTTGTGGAAGTCTTGATTGCTCCTTGCTTTGAACAAGACGCTTTTGAGTCGCTTATCAAGAAGAAAAATATTCGTCTGCTCGAAGTTGGACCGCTCGAAAAGCTGAGCAAGAAAGATTTCGATCTCAAGAAAGTCTCGGGCGGGTATCTGATTCAGGACAGCGATCTTCATGAGATGGAAGAAAAGGCTCTTCAGCTCACAACGCCTGATCTTCCGCCGACCGCTTTCCAGATGAAGGATCTTCTTTTTGCCTGGAAGGTCACCAAGCATGTGAAGTCCAATGCCATTGTCATCGCCAAAGCCGGCGTGACAGTCGGGGTGGGGGCCGGGCAGATGTCCCGCGTGGATTCGACGGAGATCGCCCTTCGTAAAGCTGGGAAAAACGCTCAAGGTGCCGTGATGGCTTCCGACGCTTTTTTCCCATTTCCTGATTCACTTGAAATTGCGGGAAGAAGTGGAATTTCAGCCATTATCCAACCCGGGGGGTCGGTCAAGGACGCCGAGGTTATTGCCAAAGCGAAGGAATTGAAGATCTCGATGGTTTTGACCGGAAAAAGAGCATTTAAGCATTAGGCCTCTGAGAAGCCTTAGGATTTTTAGGATTCTGAGGATGGTCACGGACCTTGTCAAATAGTGTTATATATTGTTTTGATGCTTGTCCGTTCTGTAAACAAGCGATATACTGTCTGAGATATGAAAAAGCTCGTTCGTTATTCCTAAAAAGGTTTATCGATCAGTATATTCAAAATTTGCATCGCAAGAGAAGGTCCCAGCTCTTCTTCCTCCGACGGATCTATCATCGACTTTTCTCCCCGGCGAGACAGCTGAGGAAGCGCGCCATCCTGAAAGATTTTGAGGAGGAGCTCATCGATCGCACGCATCGCACCTTTCTCAACCAGATTCGAAGGAGGATCGTGCTGCGAACGGCTGTGTTTTTTTTCTGTATTCTCTTCATCGGAGCGCTCGCCCCGAATTTCCTGGACTTCCAGAGCTCTCCCCTGGGTGTCGATGAGGCCCTGGCTTCGTACGAAGAGGATTATGGCCAAAATATTCTGCTCTCGGTGGACGGCTACCTCACGAAGACCTCCATGCCAACGGAGGAAAGTAAAGGCGCCAACGGTGTCTTCACGATCAAAGTCCAGCCGGGAGATACGCTTTCGACCATTGCGAGCCGCTATGGCGTCACCGTGCGCGACATCATCATCAACAACAGCCTTCCTTCAAATCCGATCTTGAGTCTTGGAGAGAAGTTGCTGATTGCCAACGGTATCATTCACGAGGTTGCGAAGGGCGACACTCTGGACAGCATTGCGAAGATTTATGGTGTCGAAAAGGGCCATATTCTGGCGGTCAACAGCCTGGTCGAAAAAGACCTGCACAGCGGCATGAAGATCGTGATCGCCGGCGCCAAGAATGTGCTGCCAACTTTTGCCACGCGAGCGGGCGGGAAGGCAAGGGTTTATGCCAACACCATCGCACAGAATCTCCCGGCAGGGAGCGTAAAACTCCTTTTTCCGACGATCGGACAGTACACCCAGTTTTTTCACTCCGGTCACTACGCCGTGGATATTGCGAACAATCAGTCACCTGATGTTGTCGCCGCAGAAACCGGAGTCGTGGAGAAATCCCAATGCGGATGGAATGGGGGCTATGGCTGCTACGTTATCCTGACGCATGGCAATGGGCTGAAGACTCTCTACAGCCATATGAGGAAGATCTACGTCACCGTTGGGGAGCAGATTTCCCGTGGGCAATCCGTCGGCCAGATGGGCAATACCGGCAATGTCCATGGTCCCACGGGCATTCATCTTCATTTTGAAGTGACCGTGAACGGAGTGAAGCGAAATCCCTTGGCCTTCTTCTAAAATTTTTGAAAATTGCGCATTGCTGCGTTGCACCGCTATTTTTCTCCTCGCAGTACTCTTCGTACAGCCTCGTCAAAAAATATCTAGGCTCCTTGCACTGCATCAATTTTGAAAAATTTCTTAAAAACATACGATGGATGTGATATCAAAAGCCTTCGCTCAGGGCGTCAGCGTTCTTCCGAGCCAAGGGTCACTTGTGGAGAAGATCAAGACCGGGGATATTCACCTCACGGACATCCCGGATTTTTTGAGCTACTTTATTCAGATTGCGATTATTGCCGCGGGCATGATCGCCTTCCTGATGATCCTGGTGGGCGGCTATCAGTACATTATTGGCGGCGTCTACAGCGAACAGCGCGAAAAGGGAAAACAAACGCTTATCTATGCGATCAGCGGTCTTGTGTTAAGTCTCCTCGCGTATGCTATTGTCAGCATTGTTCAGTTGTTTGCGACCGCTGTTTAGGGAGAATTTTCAAGACTCAAATTTTAATTCTCAATGAAAATTAATTATGTATCCGGTTCTTTATCAATTCAGCGATTTCACCATTTTTGGCTTCAACGTGCCACCGATCGCCATTTTTTCTCACGGTATTTTTGAGGCCATTGGTTTTCTTTTGGCCATGAGTTGGTTTCTTCGGGTGGCGCAGCGTCGACATTTCCACTTGGAATTCATTGCCGATCACTTCTTCTCGCTCGCTCTTTTCAGCATTCTTTTTGCTCGCATCGGCTATCTCTTCGTTTTTTTCAAAGATTATTCCGCAAGTCCGCTCTCCATGCTTTCCGTGTGGGATGGGGGCTACCTGCTCTGGACCGGATTGATCGGATTTCTTGGGACTCTGTATTACCACTGCGAAAAAAAACAAGAAAAAATCGGCCAATGGCTCGACATCATTATTCCAGCCGCCGTGATCGCTTTTGTTTTTGAAACCTTTGGAGCTTTTTTGAGCGGTCAAAAATTTGGTATCCAGACGGATCTTCCTTGGGGCATCACCTACGAAAATCCTCAGGTTCCTTTTATTGTCCCGGTTCACCCGGTGCAGCTGTATTTGCTTTTTTTTCTCCTGTTGCTCCTCGTGATCCTTCAGATCCTTCATCGAAAGAAGCTTCGCGAGTCCTTCACAGGCCTTGTGGGCCTTACGCTGCTGGCGTTTTTCTCTCTTCTCACGGAATATTTTCGAGGTGATGAAATGCTCGTGGTCGCGGGATTGCGGTTTACTCAGATTGCCGAGCTTCTCGTGATGGGATTTGCGCTTTTTCTCCTTTTCTTCCAGGGACGAAGAAAACCTTCTCTTTCCTAAACCCTTCTTTTTATGTTCACCGGAGACCAGCTGATCGCCTTTTTTTCTTCCCCCATCTTGGGGCTACTTCTCAAAGGGCTCGTCGTGTACCTCGGCATTCTTTGGTTTGCGCTCGTGATCTACGTGGCCCGCGACATCATTCAGCGAACCGACAATATTCTTTTTCAAATTCTTGTCATTCTCCTGAATATTATTCTGCCGGTATTTGGACTGCTCCTCTACCTCATCATTCGTCCCAGCAAAACACTGCTTGAAAAGTATTACGAAGATCTCGAGTATCATTTCCTCTCCGAACAATCCGCTGAAAAAGAAACCTGTCCCCGCTGCGAATCACCGCTTTCACCGGATTATCTTTTTTGCCCCAACTGTTCGGATAAGGTGAAGAAGAGCTGTATGCACTGCAAAAAAGTCTACTGGAATCACCATGTTCTTTGCCCGTTCTGTGGTCGGAAGCCTAAGCCGGTACCAGAGAAGAAATAAGCTCTTCGAAGGTCATTTTCTTTTGCTCGCCGGTCTTCATGTTCTTCACGCTGAGCTTTTTTGCCTTGACCTCTTCCTCTCCGATCACCACGGCAAAGGGAATGCCAAGCGCGTCGGCATAGCCAAAGTTCTTTCCAATGCTGCGGCCCAGCAGATCCATGTCGGTATTGATACCCGCTTCTCGAAGTTTTGAAGTCGTTTCCAGAGCATAAGGAATTTCGTTTTCGCTCACGGGAATGATGAAGACTCGCGTGAGGGATTTTTTGAGCTCTGGATTCTTTTCGCGCAGCGCATCGCAGATCACGCTGACGCCAAAGCTCACGCCCACGGCCGGGAATTCCTTGGCTCCGCCCAGATACTGCCCGATCATCTTGTCGTAGCGGCCCGTGCCGACCAGCGACGAGCTGATTTGGCTTTCCTTCAGAGTGCATTCAAAGAAAAAGCCCGTGTAATACGAAAGCCCGCGTGCGAGGGTCGGATCGAAGACCACATCATCCAGGTGCGCGAAATGAGAGAGGATTTTTTGCAGCGAAGGAATGGCTTTGCTGTGAGGCAAAGATTGTGCGAGAGCCTTCATTTTTGCCTCGTTACTGCCCTTCAGTTTCACCACGGCGAGAAGTTCCTTGGCTGCTTTTTCCGAAATCCCAGCGGTCTTCATTTCTTTGGCAACTCCTTCTTCGCCGATCTTTTTAAGCTTATCCAACGCGATGATGGCCTTGCT
Source organism: uncultured Candidatus Peribacteria bacterium (assembly GCA_964634525.1). Lineage (GTDB taxonomy): Bacteria > Patescibacteriota > Gracilibacteria > JAUYGZ01 > JAUYGZ01 > CAZWLI01. The sequence continues at coordinate 5,339 of CAZWLI010000167.1, forward strand.
ACGAAGAGCTTCTTCGATGGAAAGGCTCTCCATGAGCTCGTGCAGCAGCTCCCGGGAGCTGAAGGAAATGGTCACGGGAAGCTTCAGCTCAGAGAAGACGTGAGCGGCCATCAGGACTCCTTCGCTGTCGGCCAGGGGGCCTGGGACACCAACAATGTCTGCATCCGCCTGCCAAAACTCGCGATAGCGACCGAGCTTGATCGGCCCGTCGCGGAAAACCTTGCCAATGGCATAGCGTTTGAAAGGGAGCTTGATGGTCGGACACATGGCTACATAACGAGCCAGCGGTACAGTCATATCAAATCGAAGACCAAGTTCTCGATCCCCCTGATCCAAGACTTTGAAGATTTCTTTTGAAACATCGGTGCCTTCTCCGGCGGCAAACTTTGCGGTGAGCACATCCATGCGTTCCACGACCGGCGTCTCGAGTGGCACGTAGCCATAGTGCTCAAAGGTCTTCCGAAGAAGATCAATAACCTGATTTTCCAGAATCGCATCTTCGGGATCGCGGTCCCGCATGCCTTTGGGGAGCATGAGTTCGGTCATAGAGAAAGGATGATGAGGATTATTGGGAGCCTTAGGATGCTTAGGAAGCGCTCAAAAACACGATATCACGGCTTTTCAGAAAGATATACTTTGAGGGGAAAGAGGACGGTTGCATTCAGAATGCGCCTGATCCGCCATGGTTCCAGTAACAAGCGCCAAAACCATTCGAACCCCAACGATTGAAAAAATTTCGGAGCGCGGCGTTTTTCTCCGCTGAGGAAGTCAAAAGCTCCGCCTACGCCCATCACGAGCTGAAGGTTGGGAAGTCTCATAAGGTTTCTGGCAATCCAGAGCTCTTGAGCGGGCGCACCGAAGGCCACGAAAAGAACCTTCGCTTCAGATTTCACGATCATCTTTCTAATCTCCACTTCATTTTTTTCAGCTGGACTTGAGCTGAGATTCCCCACAATGTTCACGCCTTCAGATCGGAGCTTTTTCGCCAGGCGCTCATTCACAAGCTCGGATGCGCCGAGGAGAAAAATTCGGCTGCAAGGGGAGCTTTTTAGAAAAGCCATCATGAGATCCGTGCCGGTCACGCGCTCGGGAAATGGTGAAAGCTTTGTAGTTTTCCAGGGTGTGAGCAGGGTCCAAGCGAATCGCAGCGGAGACCGCGGACCGGCGAGAAATCGCCCTGCCCACGGGATTCCAAATCCATCCGGAACTGAGAGATCAGCTTCTCGTAAGACATTCAAAAATGCTTCATTTTTTTTGGCCATGAGGCACATTTCGGGATTCGGCGTGACACAGAAGAGTGCTTTGCCATGATGAAGGCTTTCCTGGAGCTTGTTCAGCGCTTCGTCACAAGAAATCACGTCAAAAGGAACACGGAGAATTTCGATTCGAGAAGGGTGGAGATTTTTTTTCATGCAGGAGAAGATGGGACAAAATCTTTCTGCGCCACGAAGAGGGGATTCATCGGGGCAACGAAAACCTTTTTTCGACAGATGAAGAGAAAGTTGTGATGAGAACTCCGCTCTTCCTCGATTTCGAAACCCTCGTCTTTCAGCAGTCCTCTGAGCTCAAAGGGCAAGAACGCGTGATAGTAGCGTGTGATCTTTTCTTTTCCGAAAGGGATAAAAAGATCGCGGGAGAAGAAGCCTCTGAGCCAAGACTTCCAGTATCGCCACTGCCAAAGATTCCACACGGAGAGGATGAGGAGCCCGTGATCTGACAGGTGATCGAACATTTTTTTGAGCGCTTTTTTCCTGAGCTTCGTCGACGGAAGGTGATGAAAGGCGCTGAAACACATGATGCGCTCAAAACGTTCATTCAGCTGAAGTTCGGCCATGTCCTGCTCCACAAAGGCGGCTTTCGGGTATTTTTTCTTCGCAAGGAAAAGAAGTTCCGAGCAAAAATCCACGCCCGTATAGTTCACGATCCAATCCCTGTGTTCCAAAAATCCAAGGAGTCTTCCATTCCCACAGCCCAGATCCAAGAGTTTTGTTCCTTGCGGAATGAAGCGTAAAAATTCCTCAAATTCTTTGGCATGGCGGCTTCGGCTCACATCAAACTCTTTCGCGATCCGCTGATAGGTTTTTTTTACTTCGGCTCGAAGATCAGTATTCATGAATGAGCAATGATTCTTCCTCATCCTACCGAAAAAGATGCGCTCCGATCAACTTGAACGCTGCAGCAAATCTCAGTACCATACAGGCGTCAAAAATTTCAAATATGAGAACATTCAAAATCGCCGTGATCATGCTGATCCTCCTCATCGGGGTTTTTATCGCCCTGACCGTGGTGAGGAAGATGCTTCCGATCGCTCCCAGCAATGGAACTCCTCAGGATTATGATGACCGTCAAACTCCTTCCGGAGACAATGATCTCTACCAGAAGCAGATGAAACAATATGATGGCACGGTCAAAGTGCTTGGCGTTTCCATTTATCAGGAGGGCACGCATCGTCTGGAAAAGGATGATCGTCTCGTGGTGCTCCTCGAGAGTTCGAAAATCAATCTCTCGGAATTCGAAGGCAAGGGCGTCAAGGTGCGCGGCTTTGTGCGAGATACCGTGACCGGCGGGCAAAGGATTATGGATGTTTCAACCATCGAAATCATTGCGGACAGCGGAGTGAAGCTTTTTTCTGAGGTTGGCTATGAATTCAGCTTTTCCTATTCCAGCGAATGGGATCTGCGAAAGGAGCAGGACAAAGTTACCTTTTTCAAAGGCAGCGACCCTGAGCGAAAGCCTCTGATGATCGTTTATCAGTTTTTGACCGTCAAAGATCCTCTTGAAATCTGGCTCAAGGATCGGGACCAGAACCTCTTTTACGACGAAACACGCGTGAAGGTCGGGGAGTTGACGGGAATCCGGCGCACGCTCAAAAATGGTGATGAACGCATTGTGAAGACCTATGTGAAAGGTGGGAAAAATGCTTATGAACTCCGTCTTCTCTCCCAGGACGAGGTCACGAAGAATACCTATTTTTCCATTGTCGATTTTTTCAAAACAAGTTTCTCAGCAGAAACGGCCTTACCTGTCGCCGAGCCAGCGCCATCTTCAGATCCTACGTTCGTAGCTGCGCCCGAAGCGAAGAAAGAGCCTGTTTCAAATCCTGAAGCAATTGCTGAGCCCAGCAGTCCTCCTTTGCCTCCACCGGAAACATCCGGAACATTTCAATCTTCTTTGGCACCCTTATCCGCTGCGGAGATTTCACGAGTCTTCGACAAAGGTTTTGTCAGCTATCAGGGCCATAGCCTTCACTTTGATTATCCCAAGGTTTGGTATTTTTCCAATATTGGAGGCGGCACCTACGGCATGACGGACCAGAAAACCTATCAGGCAAACAGCAACAGCGTGACGCTTGAGACAAGCCGCATCATCATCGAAGCCAGCAACGAAAAAGAAACCTGCGCCAGCAAGCAGGAAAAGGACGCGATCCTCATCTGCGCCAAGAGCGAAGGGCTGGAAAAAATAGTCGAAAAGATCGCGGAGAGTCTTTCGAAGTTATAATGGTGCGAGTATATGACCAGGCTCGAACTTTTTTCATGCAGTAGCGAGAAATGCGGTCCGGAGCGAAGGAGCCTGTAATCGGGCCCGTAGCGGAGGACTCCAAGACTGAAACTTCGTGGATTTTGCGAAGTTGTCAGTCG
>CAZWLI010000168.1:0-16187 GCA_964634525.1 uncultured Candidatus Peribacteria bacterium
TCTTCTCTTGCTTTTTGGGCTTTCGGGTTGCGATCTTCTCAGTGGCAGCGACAGTACAATTCCTCCACCGGGGGAAACTTCAGATGAAAAAAAATTGCCGGAGAGTATTCTCAACGATCTCACCCCGTCAAGGTACCAGGCCGACTCCACCGTGAAGCTCAGGGCAGAATCGACGGATGAGAATGGAAGCGATGGAAGCATTCTCGATGATCTGAACAAGAAAAACGATCTTCCGTTGGCTTCCAGCAGCGACATCTCAAAACCACTCGGTTACAAAACGAAAAAAATAAAAGTCATCAGCTTTCAGGGCTACTACATTCCAGAAAAAAACCTCCACCTCGGCACGGGGACTGATTGCCCAAAGCATCACTGGCATGCAAAAAATGGAGAAACCGCTTATGCCGTTGACGATACCACGACATTCCTGGACCCGGGAGGATGCGGCTTTGGGACCGTCGAACAAAATCCCCTCATCGAGGTCGACGAAGGAACAAACAACATACCGTCAGAGACAAAGCCGGTGCCGAGTTTTTAATTCCCTACGAACAGTTTCACGATATCGTTGTACGTCACAACGAAAATAAGCAGGAGGAGGAGAATAAATCCAAAGGCATGAATGCGAGCTTCCCAGTGTGCATTGGGTCGACGGCCCGTGATGAGCTCAAAGCCAATGGAGAGGAAGCGCCCGCCATCGAGTGCCGGAATCGGCAGGACATTGATGGCGCCAAGAGAAAGGGATAAGAGAGCAATAAGCTTGAGGATTTCCGCGATGCTTCCGGTTTGGGTTGTCTCGTGGGTGATCCTCGCGATGCCGACGGGGCCGGAAACCTGAGGTGAGAGCTGAAACTTCGTGACGAGATCAAAGATGACCTTGATGAACATCTTCATGGTGAGCAGCGAAAGTCGTCCGGATTCCTGGAGTCCCTTCACGATGGCCTGAGAAAAGGGATACGAAATATCATGCGTCGCGAGGATCTCCGGTGCTTCGGCAATGACAATACCAACTCTTCCTTCGATGCTTACCGGGAGGGTGATCGTCGTCGTGACCTTATCACGCTCGATCTCCAGAGTTGTCTCACCCCCGGCTCTTGTCTTCTCATGATTCACGAGATCAGCGCTCTTCAAGATAATCTGGCGATCCGCGCTCTTGATAAAATCCCCCTTCTTCACGCCAAGATTATCCGCCGTCGCACCCTTGACAACCTCCACGACCATCACATGATCCACGGCCTCGATAAGGCCTTGAGTTCGATACTGATCAAAATCCTCCTGCGAGAGGATGATGGGTTTCGTACCATGCGTGAAGAGGCCAACCAAGATCACATATCCCAGGAGGAAATTCATGATCACGCCCCCCAGAATAATGATGGTTCTCTGACCAATGCTTTTGCTGGGAAAGCTCCCTTCCCGATGCTCCATTTCCGAGCTAACGCTGTCTTCCCCGTACATGCGTACAAAACCGCCGAAAGGAATCCAGTTCAGACTGTAGATCGTTCCCCACTTGTCCTTCCACAGGGTCTTCGCGCGCGGAGGGAGCCCGAGGCCAAATTCCTCTACCTTCACGCCGGACTTTCTGGCTGCAAAAAAATGTCCAAATTCGTGGATGAGGATGAGGAGAGAGAAGATGAGCAGAAAGACGAGAGTGGAGAGGAGATAGGACATTTCAAATCGTTAAAATTTCTTTCTCTTTCGTCTTCACCACTTCTTCAATTTTTTTATTCGCCTTGTCAACATTCTGCTGGAGTTCTCTTTGCAGCGCCCGAGACTCATCTTCAGAAATTTCCTTTTCTTTTTCCTGCTCTTGAATTCGAGAATTCGCCTTGTGACGAGCATTGCGAACGGAAATTCTCGCCTCCTCGCCCTTTGCCTTCGCCACCTTCGCGAGCTCTTTCCTCCGCTCCTCGGTGGGCATCGGCAGGGTGATGCGAACCACCGAGCCATCGTTCATGGGATTGAGCCCGAGGTCCTTGCGTTCGCGGATGGCTCGCTCGATAGGGGCGAGCATGGCCTTGTCCCAGGGCTGAATCATGATCGTCTTCGGATCCGGTGTGCTCACCGTGGCAAAATGCTTCAGCGGCTGAAGGCTTCCATAGGCCTCGACGAGAAGACCATCCACCATGGCGGTGGAGGCTCTGCCGACCTGCATCTTGGCGAATTCGCCTTCGAGATGCTTGATGGCGTCTTGAAAAAGTTTTTCTGCGGTTTGGAGATCCATGGGGAGGTTTTTTAAAATCGCCTAGGATTATACTTTCTTTTCCTCAATTTTCAAATAATCGTGGATTTTTTGTGTCGTCTTTTTGAGGAATAGAGCGACTTCTCTTCTAGGCTAATTTCAAACGGAATTCTGCCGCAACGCACGACCTGAACAAAAAAAATCCTTATCGCCGTACTCATGTCGAGCCCCAATCGCTTGAAGAGAGCTTCCGCCTTCTCTTTCAAACCCTTTGGCATTCGAGCTTGAATTGATGCAGTTTGCATATAAAGAGCATATATTCTGCATACATTTTACTACAAGTAAATCCTCATTTCTAGCTTCAAAGGAAACATTTCTTCAGCCTGCCGACACGATCGGTCTTCTCCCAGGGGAATTCCAAGAATTTTGGCTTCAGAAAGGCCAATTATTGTGTTAATATGGGGTGATATATCATAATCTCTATGTCGCTTACTGAACACGGAGTCGACCTCGGGAGACTCGAAGATACCGATGCATTGATTGAGGACTTGCCAGAGGTACAGAAGCAGGAATTGTACCAACAGATAAGGCAGATACAGGCTGAACTCGAACGATTTCTTATGACCGAGAGATCTCTTGAAGAAATTCAAAAAATGAATGTCCATATTATTGCCTTTTCTCCGAAAGCATCAGGCCTCCTTAAAAAAGTTAAAGACTGTCAAAAAAGATGTCTTATGACGCTTAACGCATTTCTCGGAGAAAGACCAAGCCATGAGGCCATAGCCATGCTCTTGCTGTTGGGCCGCCATGCTGCAGACAAAAAACTGAAATCAGTTCACGTTGATCCAGAAGTGCTCAAAAAGTGTCTTCGAAAAGCAGAGCAGATAGAAAAAAAAGGAGGTTTTGAAATTTATTTCACTCCACTTCTCGAGAGAATCGAAAGGGGCGATTTTTCTCGATCGGTGGTGAAGGTTGCAGAAACTCCTCCTCCGGTAACACCCGTAGCAAGGAGAGTAGAAGAAAGAAGAGCAGAGACCTCACATGCTGCTCATGCTGTGGTAAGGGATTGGAAACCGGATCTGAGACTTTATCACAATCGAATCGTTGCTTTCGAGGCAGGACTCCGAGAGGGCGGCAGTGGCGTCATGCAAGACCTTGAAGCTCTTGGACAATGGCCCCCGACCAAAATATATAAAGCTCCACATGGACCAACGGTTATGTTTTGTGAAAAACCATTCCTTCTTTCAAGCTCGGAGGGAAAGGAGCTTCGAAGAGTGATGGTTGTCTATGTCGATTGTGGAAAAGAAATCAAACCACACATTATTTACACCAGCAGCACACACGGAGTCATTAAATGCCTTCCTCGCATTATGTTGAACCATGAGGGGCGAATCAAATGGTTTGACAAGGGAGACTCTCAGAACAGCATCACGATTGGGTTTGACTACCAACTTGAGCTCATCGAAAGAATGTACAGAAGCGATTCCTGCAAATCCCTCCTCCACAATTCAGACCAAGGAAAGCGGCTCTTCACCAGCTTTGTTCGGACAACGGAAGAACCAAGACAAGACACCTTTTTTGGAAGCCTTCGTGAACAAAGTCAGCTTATGGCAAAAACACTTCAAGATTAACTTCCTCCAGATGCAACCGTGCTCCCTGAGAACGCCCATTTCGCGACACCGGAAAATTATCATCTGAATGATGCCGACCCAAAGGTAGCACCCGACTCAGATGACTACCTGAGGAGTAGATTTGTTGCTGTGAAAGATGCTGTCCTTCCGTGCTATGGAAAATGCCGGATTTGGTTTTTTGAATCCCTCCATCCAACGAAGCCAAAACGATACATTGTTCTTGAGGCAGCGATGCCAGCTCATCGCCTAGAACATGGAGAGGGAGTGTCTCAACGAGGCTATTGGATTGGAGCCATTCAACCTTCTCTGCCTGAACTACAAGGTCAGAATACCTATCTGGCCCCAACTCGCTACTATGCCTACGACGAGCTGACAACTCCCCTTCTCGAGCATGGTGAAATTTGTCAATGGAGCTCCATTGCAAAATTTCCCCTGATCTCTGCATTTAAAAAGAAGATTGAAGAACTTTCTTCAAAGAAAAATTGATCACGGCCCTGGCCCGGAGTAGAATGAAGGGAGTCAAAAACAATTCATGGCTTACAAGGATTTTTTTTCAAAGGGTGAGATGGAACGAATAACCCGTGAAGGTACGGAAATTTATGAAACCATAAAAGGACTCTACGAGCCTCAGCACAAAGGAAAATATCTGGCCATTGATCCGGAGAGTAAAGATGTTTTCATGGATGAAGATGGAGCCGAAGCAGTTATGAAAGCAAAAGAGAAATATCCGAAGCGAGTTTTTTTCTTGGTGAAAATTGGATATCTCGCTGTCGACACCTTGGCGAGCCTCTATCAATATGTATGATCACCGGTCGAATTGAGGAAGACATCCCTTTGATTACCATTTCCTTAGGATGGTTCTCGGGTGTCAAAAAAATTACAGCAATTGTTGATACAGGATTCTCCGGAGATCTCAAAATACCACCTTCTCTTGCTCAGGAATTAAACATCGAGGCTTCTTATACGGAAGTTCTCGTTCTTGCAGACGATCGTAAAATCAACATTCCCGTAGGCCTTGCCCTCGCTTCAATCGAAGGTGAGCATAAGATCGTGTCTGCCCTCATAGGAGAAGGGGTCTCCCTCATTGGAGTAAGGATGCTCAAAAAATTTGGTATGAAATTGATTGCCGATTTCAAAAAAGAGACGCTCACCCTCGAATCAAGCTGAGGAGCCTCTCCACCCGATCGGTCTTCTCCCATGGGAATTCGCTGCGGCCAAAATGCCCGTAGCAGGAGGTGGCGGAATAGATCGGATGCAGAAGATCGAGCTCCTTGATAATGCCCGCGGGGGAGAGATCGAATGTTTTTCGGACCGCGTGGACGAGTTTTTCTTCATCAACCTTTCCTGTGCCAAAGGTGTCGATGAATATGGACACCGGCTCCGGGAAACCAATCGCGTAGGCGAGCTGGATCTCGCAGCGCTTTGCGAGCTTTGCCGCGACGATATTCTTCGCGATGTATCGCGCCATGTAGGCGCCGGAACGATCTTGCTTATTCGGCACTTTGCCGGAGAAGGCTCCTCCTCCGTGGCGTCCCATGCCGCCGTAGGTATCCACCATGATCTTGCGTCCGGTCACACCGGTATCCGCATGCGGGCCACCCTCCACGAATTTGCCGGTTTCATTGACCAGGTAGCGCGTTTTTGAATCGAGGAATTTTCCGCACACAGGCTTGATGACCTGCTCAATAATGTCCTTCTTGATCTGATCGTGGGTCAGCTCCGGGTGGTGCTGAGCTGCCACCACCACCGTGTCCACGCGAAGGGGTTTTCCGGCCTCATCATATTCCACCGTGACCTGCGTTTTGCCGTCCGGCCGAAGGTAATCAAGAATCCCCTTTTTTCGAACCTCCGCAAGCCTTCGAGCAAGGCCATGAGCCAGCATGATCGGAAGCGGCATGAGCTCCGGTGTTTCATCACAGGCAAAGCCAAACATCATACCCTGATCCCCTGCTCCCTGAGCCTTTTCGTGAAGACCCTTCCCTCGCTCACCCTGGGCAATGTCTGGGCTTTGCTCATGAATCGTCGAGATAATCGCACAACTCTGATAATCAATCCCGTAGGCTGGGTCCGTGTAGCCAATGCGCTTCAAGGTTTCACGAACGATTTTCGTGACATCGACATACGTTTTCGTCGTGATCTCTCCACCGACCAGTACAAGACCGTCCGTGACAAAAACTTCGCAGCAACACGCGCCATGCGGGTCATCTCGCAGCACACTATCCAGCACTGCGTCCGCAATCTGATCGCAGATCTTGTCCGGATGGCCCTCCGTAACGGATTCGGAGGTGAAAAATGAGTGTGGCATAGAAGAAAAACACACTTGAAAGGCCAAAACTATACCAAAGTGGAGAAAAATATGCTAGAATAAGTGGAAATTCATCTCTTTTCCATGCAACGCAAAACGATCTGGCTCGTTGGAAAGCTTATGGTAGGAGTCTCCTTGATCATCATCGTGATGATGCTCCCTTCCTCGCCTCTGCAGACGAATGTTTTGATGATTTCCAAAATGCAAAAAAATCAGCCTCTTGAGGAGACCATCAAGAGCCTGAAGATCAGCCATCTCGTGCTGCCGGAACTCGACATCAGCGAAAAAAAGGTTGAGTTTTCGGAGGAATCAAGAAATGTTCTTCAAAACCTGGAAAAGCTGACTCAAAAACCGCTCTTGCTTCTTTCTGTGGGGAAAAAGCGTGAAAGCGCAATGGTCCTCATCGGCGCTGAGTCTGACCCCAAGAAAAAACAGGTACTTCTCTGGAGAATGTATCAGGTCCTCCAGAAAGTCGATGGCATCTCAATAAACTTTGAAGGCATTTTTGAAACATTTTCTTTTACCGAAAAACTTCAACTGGAAAAAATGACGAATGATATCCGGACCCTTGCAAAAAATGCAAAAAAACTTGTTGCCGGAAATGGCAAGAATGATCTCAAATTCCAGAATCGAAAGGATACCACGGTCTGGTACCTCAATCAGGAACGAAAAAGTCTTAGCGCCAGCAGCGTTGTGGGCAAGCATATCCCAGAAGAAAAAAAAGTTCTTCCACCGAGGAATGAACAAAAGGTAAATATTCAAACATTACCCGAAGTGCTTGTGATTCCTTCAAAAAGTCGAGATGTCTTTGGGGGAGGAGCTTCTGCAGGAGGCCCCCCCGCTGCGCCTCAACCTGTGCCTCCACCGACTCCTGCCCCAACTCCGGTCTTTTCTTTCATTCCCAAAAAAAAGTTTAGTACCTACGTCCAAAATCACGGCGCTCGAAGACCTCAAGAATTCATCAATGAAATGCTTTCGGAAGGATTTAGCGAGGTGTATGTCAGCAACTACGAACCCGAGTGGACGGGGGAATTCATTCACCTCTTGAAAGCGAGTTACCCGACGATAAAAGTTTCGGTCATTGCAGAAGGCGATTGCGCCTTGGCTATTGATCCGACGTGTGGGAATAAAAATCTCACGATCTATAAGGATCCCAATCGGGTTCTCGAAACGACAAACATCAAGCAAACGAATGCCTGGCTTCTCAAATATGGGAGTTCGGGGGAAAAAGTGGAGGGCATTCACTATGACGTGGAGGCCTATCTTGGCCCGGGAAGCTTTTATCAGTGCGATCACAGCGGCAGCTTTGGGAAATGCACGATTGATGATGTACTTTCGATGGTGGATCTCGCGTTCGTGCCGCTGCAGGCCCAGGGCTATCAGCAATCCATGGTTTGGGGCTCCTCTCGGAATACGACTCCGGACCAGGCCTCGAGCTACAGTGCAGATCTCCTCCGTCTTTTTGCTTCGACAGGATTTCAAAAAAGCGTTGGGCAGTTGGTGATCCTCGCCTACAGTGATCAATTTTCCAATATTGACGTTCAGCCAACCTTCCAGGCCGCAGAAACGCTCTGTCAAAAATCTTCTTTTTGCCCCCAAATCATTCCGGTCATTGAGACGGATCATGTCCCAGCGGAGCCGAGTGCGAGTTTTTTTGAGGAAGGGCGGCAGGCCGCTGAGCGCATGCTGGTCCTCACCCAAAACGAAGAGGGTCAGCTCGCATCGTATGCCGGGCAAGGTGTCGACACACTCCTTTCCTATCATGAGCCCGCTCTTGTCAATCGAGCCGTATTCCCAGGCAATATTGAAAACGAAGGCGATGTGAAGATTGTCTCCGTGCAAGCTTCATCCTCAGAACTGAGCCCGGCAAAAAACTCCATCACCTTTACCGTGAATTATAATCAGACCGCGCTGAACGGCGTCCTAAGCCTTCAGGTTTTGAGTCTTGCCCATGACAAAATTCTCGTTGACGCCTCAAGTCAAGCAGCCGCTGGGGGCAATCAAACCGCCTCGCTCAACATTTCATACCAAAATTTCGCCCAGGAGCCTGAAGGGAGCTACGAGGTCAATCTGTTTCTCACGAGTCAAAAGTACTTTGATCGCACACGAAAAAAGGCCAACAATATCCAAACCTTTTTTCTCAAAAAGACCGTCTCTCCTCCCAAGCCCCCTGCACTGAGTATTCCGATCATTTTTGGATTTTCACAGCCTTCCGACATCACTTCTCCCAATGCTGCTGTGGAGCAGCAGATTACGGATCAGGTGAAAAAAGGAGTCATGGATGTTCCCGTGTACCTGGGAGGCAACATCACTCCGGATGGGAATGATTTAAAAAATGGCGGACAAACGCCGGACTTCACGGCGTTCAATGCAATGCTTTCCAAGATTGAAAAAAATCTGAACTTTCCCGACAAAAGCATTCGCATTCGTGGATATCTTCGAGCTTCTCTCACTGCCGCGGACGCGAGCGCTCAAGCGTCTGGCCCTGGCAAAACTTCGATCATGAATCCTTCGACACGACAGAATATCAAAACTCTTATTCAGCAGATCGCAACGCAAAAGAAATACGGCATTGACAGCTCGCGTCTTGATCTTATCACTTTTGATTTTGAAGACCTGCTTGCCAGCAATTACGACCCTGCTGATCTTGCTCCCAGTGACGAAGGGTTCGTCAATCAAATTGCGGATTTCGTGAAAGAAATCAAGCAGATGAACCTGGGCAAAAAGATTGGAGTCTACACCACCGGAATCATCAACAAGAACTGGTTTCCGAATGAAAAAGCGATCCCCACCGGTTCCCCCTGCAAAGACTCACCTCGGAATTTCATCTCAAAAGAGGATGCTCAAAGTCTCTTTGCGGCTGGTGTGGATACCCTCACCCTGGGTGCCTACGTCATATTTCCACTGAAATCCCCGCCAAGCTGTGGCGCCGACCCGACGCTGATGCCAAATCCATACGAGCCGTTTCAGGACAGCTACGAATCGTATCTTCGTTTTCACATTCAAACCATCAAAGATCTGAACCTTAATCCATCTCAAAATATAATCATCGTCATTTCTGTTTTCAGCGCCAACGGCGTTGTCACACCCGCGATCTCCGTCACAGCACTTCAGAGTATTCTCTCTTCCAACCTTGTGAATCTTATTCAAGCAGAAGCTTTTGATTTTGGATCCTTGGATGTGAATGAAAGAACGCTCATTCTCAATGCCGAGCAGTAGAGAGGTATTCTTGAAGCATCACGGCAGCAGCCACGGAATCCTGAAGATTCTTCTGTTGCTTCGTTTTGATTCCTGCGCTTTGAAGCTTCTCGTTGGCAATCTTGCTCGTGAATCGTTCGTCGATGAATTCCACCGGAAGGCCGGATTCCCTGCTCAGCCGAGTTGAAAATCGTCGAAGCTCTTCGACAATATCGCCATCCGACTGATCATGCTTCTTGGGCATCCCGACCAGGATATGCTCGATCTTCTCTTGAACAAGTGTTGACTTCAGATGGTCAAAGACATGCGCGTCATTCAAAAGCAGATCCCTGGGAAAAGCAATGCCGGAATCGGAAGAGCCAACGGCAATACCAATGCGCCTCAAACCAAAATCAATGGCGATAATATTCATAGCTCCTAAGGCTCCTAAAAAATCCTAACGATCCTAAGCATCCTAACCTTTCGCTTCCACGTCGACCGTCACTTTCACCTCATGATCGCCAAACTTCACAACAACACTATGATTCCCAATCTTTTTGATCGGTTCATAGCTCAGTTGAGATTTTTCAACTTCAACACGCTCCTGATCCTTGATGGCTTCGACGATCGCCTTCTCGGAGACGGCGCGGAAAAGTGTCCCTTTTGGAGAAGCCTTGGCCTGGAGCTTGATGGTTTTGCCGAGAAGTTTCTTGGCCTGCTCGCTGAGAGTCGCCTGGGCCATAAGGGTTTCATTTCTCTGAGCTTCGATTTTCACCTTCAGGCCCTCGAGAAGTTCAGGGGTCGCCATTTTTGCATATCCCTGAGGCATGAGATAATTGGCAAAATAACCTCGTCGAACTCGTTTGAGGGTATTTTTCTGAGCGACCTGAGGAACATCTTGGGTGAAGACGACGTACATAAAATTGTTAAATTGTTAAATTGCTCCAGACGTACAGGCTCAATTGCTGTCAAACGAAAAGCTTATAGCAATTCAACAATCCAGCAATTAGACCATTTTGACCTACCAGCTGAAAAGCCATCGCAACACTTCTGAAATACTTAAACCAGGTTTCAGCCGATACTCCTCCTTCAGATACCAGTAGAGCAAATCCGTGAGGCGATCGCTGTGGCTGCTCAAGGCCTGTAGCTTAACATTGTGCACGGAGGAATCAAGGGCATAATACTGAGTTGGATTCGAAAGAAAAATAGCCGGGGCATCTGAAGCAATCACCTTGCGCAGCTTCTCGAGAAGATCTTGCCTGGTGCGGTCATCAAATGTTTTTCGAATATCGATCAGAAGATTATCAGCCAAGAGACTTCGATAGTCTGACAGATTCAAACCGGTTCCGGACTGGCTGCTATGCCAAAAAGGGTAGGCATCAAGATTCACGCCGAGATTTTGTCCAAAGAGAAGAATATCATAATCTCGCGCTTTCATTTTTTCCTGGAGCGACGGGAGAGGATACGTTTCGATGACAACCTTTACTCCAACCTCAAGCCACTGCGAAGCGACCTCTTCAGCGATCCTGAGAAAAACAGGAGTTTCCTGAGCGGTGATAAGCTTCAGGACAAGGCGCTTTCCGGAGCTATTGATGCGAATCTTCTTCAACTCATTCGTGCTGGAAGTAGGCTCTAGGGTGAGGGCAGTCTTGGGAGCTTGCGCAGGGGGGTCCCTCTCCGGAGTGGGAAGAGGAGCTTTTTCCACAGTAACTTTTGGCACCATCGTGTCATCAATCAGGAAATTTTTGGCTACCTCCCCACTGCCGCCGATCTTCTTCTGCTCTTGTCCATTGATCAGAATCATGAGCCCTCCTGCATTACCGACGGTGGTGAGAAGAACGGACTTTTTGACGGAAAGTTTTTTTGAATCGCCCTTCTTCAAAAGAACGGAAACTTTGGGGTCCTTGTCCAGCACATAGCTCATCCAAGTATCAGCCTCTCCTCTGAGTTCCACGGAAAATCTTTCGACGACCTTTTCGTATATCTTCACTTCAATCTTTTTTTCTTCAGCAATCCTTTTTTCGGATTCTTTTGCCTGATTCTTTTTCGCCATTTCCTCAAATTTTTCCGGAAGATACCACTGCGAATCAAAGAGCGCACCCTGAGCGCGTGTCAGATCGGTCGCCAGTTCTCCTTCTGTTTTCGATTCGAGCACGGGGGACTCGACGTCCACGGCTCCCGGCTGAAGGGCAAGAATTTTTTTCTTATTCGTCGCCAGCTGGAGAGCGGCTCGAACCTTGAGATTGGCGAGAATATCGGATCCCGTATTCAAAAAAAGCGCGCTGTACTGAGGAAGGCGATACGGAAGAATTCGAAAGCGAGTCGATGAGCCGAGGATTTTTTCCGGGTCATCCCCCGAATTCAATCGAAAGCCCGTGAGAGTATTTTCTGAAAGCAGAAGCGAATCCTGCGCTGGAAAGATGCGAAAAATGATCGTCTGAATCTTCGGAAGGATACCATACGAATGATCGAAACGCCGAAGGTTCATCTCATGCGTTTCCCCATTCATACTCCAGCTGACAAAAGAAAAAGGTCCGGTACCAGTGGGGCTTTGATTGAAGGGTGCCAAGGGTAGGTCCGTGGGAGCAACGGAAGAAAGCAGATGCTTCGGAAGAAGGCCAATCGTGAGATTGGCGAGAAAGAACGACGAGGGTTCCGAAAGACGAAATCTCACGACTCGCTCGGTAATTTTTTCCACTCGAATATCGGAAAACATTTGATGAAGCGCGTAGTTGGGAAAATTCTTTTGCTGGATCATGTCGCGATAGGTGAAGATGACATCATCCGCCGTCACACGTTCGCCGTCGTGCCACAACGCGTCGGGGACAATCGTGAAGGTGTAGCTGAGATTATCTTTGGATTTCTCACTGGTGGCCAGATCGTCCTCGATCCTCCCGGTATGGGGGTTGTAGCGAGTAAGGCCGCTGAAAAGGAGCTGAGCGAGATCGCGATCCACGGTATTGGTCGTGAGTAGCACGGGGTTCAACGCAAGAGGCCTTCCGATGAGTCCTTCCGTAAAAATCCCACCGTCGGATGGAATGAGTTCGGAATGGTCTCGGATAAATCGGCCGGAGAGGGAATACCCTGTCCCGATCACCACCAGAGACAAGACCACGATCAAGACCTTTTCAATCGTGCTAAAAAAGCGAAAACGAATCATAAAAAAATACTAGTATTCTCACTTTTTCAGTGGCTGGGTGTCAACCTTTATGTCCGCTTTGGCATCAGAGGGTTTGGCCGGTTGTGTCTCAACCTTGATATCGGAAGGTTTCACATTCAGGACAGGTGCGGAAGACGGACCTGCTGATGGTACGGAAGGATATGTTTGCGGGAACCATTTGGGCGCTGCGAGCGTAAGGAGCGCAGAGATTAAAAAGGCGATGATAAAAACAACGGTGAGGGTGTGAAGAACTTTTGCCGCTCCGCGTTGGGTCGCATAAAAGCCCCCCGTGCCGCCGAAGGTGGCAGAAAGTCCTGTGCCCTTGTCCTGAATGAGAACTGCGGCAATGAAAAGTAGGCCGAAGGCGACGTGGAGCCAGAGAAAGAAGGAAGACATGGTTAACGAATTAATTTATGAAAAATATAATTGATGACACCGAAGAGAATGACCGCGAGGAGATAGGTGAAGGCACCGTCAATGGTGAAGCTGACGGTACTGACGTGGAGAAACTCCACAAGATTCTGGGCAATCCAGAGAATAGCGCCATTGACCACGAGCGTGAAGAGGCCGATCGTGAGAAAGAGAAAGGGCAGCGA
Organism: uncultured Candidatus Peribacteria bacterium; assembly: GCA_964634525.1. Lineage (GTDB taxonomy): Bacteria > Patescibacteriota > Gracilibacteria > JAUYGZ01 > JAUYGZ01 > CAZWLI01. The sequence goes on from CAZWLI010000168.1 coordinate 13,043, forward strand.
GAGAATCTTCAGAATGGGCTTGAGGAAAACATTGAGCAGCCCGACAACCGCGCCCACGAGAACATAACCAAAGGTTCCTCCCGTAACGGAAAAACCAGGCAGCACCTGAGCAACCAGATACACGCTGACCGTGTTCAGGGCAATAAACGCGAGGAAGGATTGCATGGGAAGTGGCGAGAGAAGCGGTCCGAAGTGGAGCAGATTCCGAAGGAAGATGCGAAGCGAAGGACTCCGAGGCAGAAATTTCTTTAGAAATTATCTGCTGAGGAGAGCGCAATCCCCATTGGGGAAGTGGCGAGAGAAGTCGTCGGATGTATCTTCTGGGAGATACTAGCGTACGAACCCGGCATAGGCAATAGCCAGGGCATCAGCGGCATCATCGGGGCGTGGAAGCTCCTTCAGAGCGAAGCATCGCATCAGCATATCCTGCACTTGACGCTTATCAGCTCTGCCGTCGCCCGTGACCGCGAGCTTGATTTGGTTTGGGGTGAGGCCTCGCACTGGAATCTGAGCCTCAGCAAGGGTGACGAGCAGGACGCCACGAGCATGGGCCACACTCATGGCGGTCTTGGTATTCGTGCTAAAAAAAAGCTCCTCAATCAACGCTTCTGTAGGATGAAATTTTTCAATAAGGTCATGAAGATTCTGCTTAATGCCCAGCAAACGCTCTTCAAAACGAAGATCAGGGCTGGTCGTGATACAACCAAAATCGAGAACTCTTATATCCTCGCCTTCGGCTTCGAGAACAGCAAAGCCTACGGTGGCAAGGCCGGGATCCAGGCCGAGAAGGGTTCGAGAAAGCATAGGGTTTAGAGTTTAGCCCCTCGGCCCCAGCACTGCGACCACGGGCGCTAGCAAGGAAAGAAGAATGAAAAGAACAGCCACAATGCCGAGAACCTTGACAAAGAGGGAGTGGCGCGGCATAGAGGAAGGATTGAGGAAATAAGAAATAGCTTAGAATGGAAGAGGACTGGCCGCCTCACCCCAGTGAAGCTTTTTTCGAAGACTTTGAAAATAGGTCGATTTCGGCAGACGGACGAGTCGGAGCGTTTTTGAAGAACGTTTCACCTTGATCAGATCCCCTTGCTTCAAATGAAATCCCTGCTGACCGTCAATGGTCAAAAACGCTCGCTCCTGTCCGGTAGTAATCGTGACCTTCACCTTGCTAGAAGGGGGAAGGACGATGGGTTTTTGACTAAACGAATGAGCCGAAATGGGGGTGAGGATGATGCTGTCGAGATGAGGCGACACAATAGGGCCCCCGGCAGAAAGCGAATACGCCGTGGACCCCGTCGGGGTTGCGATAATGAGTCCATCGGCGACATAAGTGGTGAGCTTGCGATCGTTCACCGTGGTTTTCAAAGAAATCATGCGAGCAAGCGCATCACGAGCAATCGTGACTTCATTCAGGAAGCGATGAGAAAAAACCCGTCTGCCATTTCTCATGACCGTACAACGAAGCAGCATTCTTGGCTCGAGGGTGAACTCTTTCCCGAGGAGAGCGGTGATCACCTTGTGATAGCCACTGGCGGAAACATCGGAAAAAAATCCAAGTCGTCCCATGTTGATGAGCAGAAGGGGTGTCTCGAAATATCGAAGGTGTTGGACAGCGCGAAGCAAGCTGCCGTCACCCCCAAAGATCACGATGAAATCGTAGCGCTTTTTGAAGTTAAGATTTTCGCGATCCACCGTGATTTTATTTTTTTGAAACTCTCGCACGGCCCTCTCAACAAAATGGTGCGGGTCGAGGAGACGGTATTTGGTGATAATACCGAGATACAGGGGGAAAGGGTTTAGCGTTTAGGGTTTAGGGTCTGGCCCAGAAACTCTCACTCAGTTTATCTGATGTTCCTTTTCATTGCTAGAATTCTTCTGATAGGATCATCCTGTCCGTTTCCTAAACGCTCAACGCTATACTCTAAACCCTTCCTCATGTATCGCTCCCATCTCAATCATGAACTTCGCCCCGCTCACGTTGGAGAAAAGGTGACCCTCTGCGGCTGGGTTCATCGACGCCGAGACCACGGTGGCCTTATCTTCATTGATCTCCGGGACCGATATGGCTTGACGCAAATTGTGTTTGATCCGAATCATCAGAAAGACGTCCATGGCAAGGCCCAGCAACTTCGCTCCGAATGGGTCATCGGAATTGTGGGGACCGTTCGCCAGAGGCCTGAAGGCATGACCAACGCCACCCTGCAAACCGGTGAGATCGAGGTCATGGTGGACGAGCTCAGCGTCTACAACGAGTCCAAGACACCTCCTTTTGAAATTGACCAGGAAAAGCAAATCAATGAAGAAGTTCGACTGAAGTATCGCTATCTTGATTTCCGAAGGGAAAAGCTGAAGAACAATCTGATTCTTCGCCATGACATTATCCAGGAAATTCGCAAAGAAATGAGTGCTCAGCGTTTCATCGAAGTCGAGACTCCCATGCTGGTAAAGGGAACGCCGGAAGGCTCTCGAGAGTTCCTCGTGCCATCGCGTGTCTATCATGGCAATTTCTATGTCCTCCCACAATCCCCCCAACAGATGAAACAACTGCTCATGGTTGGTGGCATGGATCGATATTTCCAGATTGCTCGCTGCTTCCGCGACGAAGACCAGCGCGGCGATCGACAACCCGAATTCACACAACTCGATGTGGAAATGGCCTTCATCGAGCAAGAGGATGTCCTGAAGCTGACGGAAGGAATCCTCATCAAGCTCAGCAAGAAATTTCAGAAGCATAAGAAAATCCTGAAGAAGCCCTTCCCTCGGCTTTCATTCCACGATGCCATGAACCGATTCGGATCCGATAAGCCCGACATTCGATTTGCCATGGAGATCGAAGACATCTCTGATCTCGCGAAGAAGAGTGAATTTAAGGTCTTCCGTGACACCGTAGAAAAAGGCGGAGTCGTCAAGGCGCTCAAGGTAGAAAATTACGCTGACAAACCTCGCAATTATTTCGAAGGCAAGCTGACCGACTACGCCAAGGAGCTTGGTGCCAGGGGCCTGGCCTACATCTGCTATGAAGCGGATGGTGCAAAATCGCCAATTGTGAAATTCCTGGGCGAATCCGTCATGAAGGAGGTCACCAAGAAGCTCAAGGCAAAGAAGGGCGATGTGGTTTTCTTCGTCGCGGACGAATGGACGACCGCCT
>CAZWLI010000169.1:0-1709 GCA_964634525.1 uncultured Candidatus Peribacteria bacterium
GCGCAGATCGTGTACTACTTTCACGCCTATCTTGAGCTGCTGCGCCAAAAGGCGCTTCGTATCGGAGACCCTGTGAATTTCTCGGTGCCTTCAGGAAATTTCGGAGACGCACTTGCCGGTGTGTATGCCCAGCAAATGGGTCTTCCGATTGAGAAGATTAATATTGCAACAAACAAGAATGACGTGCTTCGTCGGTTTCTTGAAACCGGAGAATATCGTCCCGGAAAGCAGGCGGAAATTTCCCTGGCACCTTCACAGGACATCACGACGGCCAGCAATTTTGAGAGGATGTTGTACCTGGTCTTCCGTGACCCGAAGAGAGTGGCTCAGCTCATGCGTGATTTGAAAGAGAATGGACTTTTCCGAGTTGAAGAAACAGAGCTCAGGCAATTTCAGCTTCTTCTGGAGTCCTCTTCGGCAAATGATTATGAGATTGAGGCCGCGATTCGGTATATCTATGAAAACACAGGAAACGTCATCGATCCTCACACTGCGACGGGTATCCATGGCGCCTTGAAGGTTTTTACTAAAGACGTTAAAACACCGACGGTCACCTTGGCAACAGCGAGCCATATCAAATTCCTCCAGCCTAAGGGTGTGCCGAGGGATGAGGATGAATACAACAGAGTTGTTGTTCCGCTACGCAAAAATGAAAAGGTTTTTTTGGAAGCAAGGGCTGATGAAGATTCCGTCATCGCGGCGATCAAGGAGGCGGTGAGGCGGCTTGGGTAGCGTGTTTAGCTTGCTTTTTTGCATAGATTTGTTACTATTGTGCATAGATATGCATAGGTTTATTACACTATCTGAGCATGGATAATAAGCTCCTCAGCATCGGCGAAGCTGCCAAAAAGATCGGTGTTTCGATCGATACCCTTCGCAGATGGGATAAAAAAGGCGTCCTTCGGTCTCTTCGAGGTACTGAAAAAGGCCATCGATATTACCGACAAGAAGACCTCGGATTGTTTCTGAAAGATCTTTTCACGAGCGCGGAAGAATGGGTAGAAAGCACCGAATCGTATGAACCGGACAAAGATCAGTATTGTCAGACGGTTGATGTTTTTCAGAGCAGACTTATCCGGATGCAGAACGAACTCATGAAAAGAAATGATCTCAAGACCCCATTCTCGCTCCTCGTAGCTGCTACCGGAGAGATTGGGAATAATTCTTTCGACCACAACCTTGGCAATTGGCCTGATGTGCCAGGTATTTTCTTTGGCTATGATCTGAATAAAAGACACATCGTGTTGGCAGATCGCGGGCAAGGTATTCTGAAAACGCTAACGCGGGTGAAGCCTGAACTGAAGCATGATGAAGAAGCTCTCCGAGTAGCTTTCACAGAAATCATTTCGGGAAGAGCTCCTGAAGCTCGCGGAAATGGACTAAAATATGTGAGGAAGATTATGACGACAAATCCACTCAAACTGATCTTCCAAACAGGCCATGCAAAACTCTGTCTTCAGCAGGGAGATTCTGGTCTGAATATCACCCGAAGACAGACGATGATCAACGGTTGCCTCGGTATTATTTATTTTTGAACCCATGATGATCATGCTTAAAAAATTTGGAACAACCCTCATGAGTAGACCTTCGGGAAAAGAAGCCTATGCGGCATTTCAACCAAGCATCAGGGAAATAAAAAAGGACGAAAAAATTACCGTCGATTTCGAAGGGGTTCTGGTCCTTGGGCCATCCTGGGCTGATGAATTTAT
>CAZWLI010000170.1:0-2436 GCA_964634525.1 uncultured Candidatus Peribacteria bacterium
ATCCGAAGCGCCTGGTAGTATTGGACAGCGGCCAATGCTGCCATCAACTCCCCGGTACCATTCAGCGTTCGAAGGCATTCGCGAAACTCGAGAAACGCCGTTTCACTCAGATCCTTATTTTTCACTGTCCGCGGGTGAAGCTCGATTCCCAGTCGATGACGCTTCTTGATCGGAAAGTGAAAATCCGGATCGTCGTGATAGCTGCCGTAATAATTGAGCACCGTCGAAAGAAGCTTAAGCTCATTCTTAAACATCTTTCGTTTCAGCGTCCATTTTCCGGGAGTCTTCAGCTCATCGAGCCAGAAATCCAACCTCTGAGGCGTGATTTCATGGATCGAAAGCGGAAGCAGGCTTCCGAAGTAAAGCCGGATGATGTTTTCATAACTGATGCGAGTACTCGCTGCGATCCTTGAGAAACACCGTCGTCTCCATTCAGCGATGACATCTTCGAAAAGCGGGCCCGAATTCGCTAATCCATTTTCGATTAGCTCTCCTTCTGGACTCTTTTGGGGACTCTCTTTTCCTTCCTGCCACTGCCGTCCTTCGTCGATCGAAGAGAAGAATTGATATCTTCTCTTCCTATTTCCATCGGAGTCGCTTTCGTATCGCCCAACCATATAGCCTTTTCCTTGAGTGGGGGTGCAATACTGTTTCTCGTTGCTATCCCACACCCATAACCGACTGATTCTCGGCGCATTCGGGATCGCGATATAGATGCGATCCTTTCCTGCGTGGTTTTTTGGATTGAATTTAGTCATGGTCTACTCCTTTTTTGGAGCCAGGCCATGACCTCCGAGACTTTAAATCGAACAGCGCGCCCGATTTTGAGGTAAGGGATTCGTCCTTCGCTCATCAACTCGTTGATGAAACTTTGGGATAACGCCAGTACCTCACCGAGCTGCTTTTTCGTCAAAAGCCTCTCAAGACCCGTCTGATTGTCAAAGAGCAATGCCGAAGAATTTCCTCCGGCGACCCGCATACTATCCATGCAACACCACTTTGAAAAGTACCAACCGCCGGCGGGTGGTAGGGTGGTTTCGGTTTACGTTGTCATTGCTAACAGATCGTCATTTGAGCCACTGTGTGATCTAGGGCTTCTCGCTACGAAACCCAACGACGAAGCGCCTCAAGGATAAAAGTTGCTCATAAACTTTGTGGAAATCTTCATTCCATCCCTCCCTGAATCCGCTGTTCACTGCCTTTGCGATTGTGTTGATCCCGTTCACAATGTTGCGGAGTTCCGCAAGCGTCGATCTAACATCCTCGATGCCCATGAATGGTGAAATCGGAGGATGCTTTAGATAGCTCTCTCTCAGCAGATCTGCGATGCTGTCGCCTCGGATAAGCGAATCTTTTTGCAATCGCCAGTATTGTTTTTCCGTCAGCTGTACGTATGCCGCGCGCCTCCGTCTTGCCTCACTTTGCTTTTTGGTTTCTTCCATTTTTTCCTCCTGTTTGTTTAAAAGTTCGTCTTGCGTTTGCTACATTTTCCTTTGTTCTTGTGATCGATTGATTTGATGGGGTGGGTGGGTTTTTGGAGGTGTTTTTTAGGACAGCGCAAGCATGGGGTTGGATATCCAACCCCGGAGTACCTCGTTTGGAGGGCTCCGCCCTCAATCCCCCGAGAACAATCGGAGTCCACCGCTTTTGGTACCTGTTAAACTGTCTTTTTCCCAAAATTCCCCTCTTACCTATGGAGAAACGCAACCATTTTTCAGCGCGAAAAATATTTTCGTCCAGTTTTCTCCTCGATTTCATTTGCTTATTCACTTCGTGACTGATTTCCAAAAGGGCCCGCTTTTTTCCTGCCGTCGCTATCGGAATGGGCTGATTGCGGCCAACCAAAACCAGGCGGCAGTATCGTTGCCCCCTTCACCTATGGAGAAACGTGATGATTTTTCACGCCAGAAAATAAATTTTCCGGGGGTTTTCTATTTGAAATAATTGGTCTTTCCATTTTCTAATCGGTTTGAAAAATCATCACGCTTTTTCCGCTTTTTGGGGGGTATGGCCAAACCAGAGGATTTTGCGGCTCTTCAGGCGGGGAATTTGAGCCGTTAATCAGATTAGGTGATGCTTGTGAAAGGCGATGATTGCCTGCCCGACAAGCGCCGCGATCGCAATTCCAATGCGCAGCCACTTAAGCGCCTTCGCCTCGACATCCGCCGCGAGTGCCAGCCGGAAATTCAAATTTAACCTTATTTTGATTGGGAACTTCATGTTTTTGATCTCCTTTCGCCCGCGTGCCGAAGGCCCTTGAAGAAGAGCAAAAACAGGAAGGTCCCAAAGAAATTGAGATGAAGAAAATGCCCTGTTTTGCAGTTGGGATCGAAGTCAAAGCGTGACTTTAGGAGTGGCTTTAGAAGCGTAGATTGCGTCGATGACGAACTCCCTACAGCAGCATATCCCCAAGCAAAAGATCGAGCACCTGCTCCT
>CAZWLI010000171.1:0-3584 GCA_964634525.1 uncultured Candidatus Peribacteria bacterium
TAGCACGTCCAATTTCCGATAATATGTACAGAAGTTCCTTTTTTGTTGCGTGAAAGATGGATTGTTTCATCATTCTTTCTTCACCCTCTTTTCAACCTCTTGAAAAAAACCATCCACACGAAAGAAAAGCCGGCAAAGATCACAAGAAAAATGAAAGCGCTTTTCGGAGCACCTTCGAGAATGCTCAGAGCAATGCCGACGATTGCCGACAGTGACCAGATGATTTTCAGGACCAGAAGGGCTTCATAGACTTCTTGGCTCTTGTTTCGAACCAGCATTGAGACTCCGCCAATCCCAAAGAGCGCTCCAGCGACAAGCCGCGCGGTCAAGGGGTCTACCGTCGTGAAACCAAAGAGTCCCATAAACCACAGGGGTGCGATAAAAAGCGGAATCGCAACGATGAAATCAATGATGAAGTGGAGAGTAAACCAGGTGCGGAGAGTCGAAGGGACCATGGTGAAGAGATCAAAGTGACAGCTGAGCCGAGCTAAACAGCACGCTGAAGGCACGGCACCAGATCAGAACGCTGCGGTATTTGTTCGTATCAGTGCCGGCCGGAAGTACATAGTTCACATTTCCCTCGGTTGCCTTAATGGGCCCTAGATCCACCGTGTCTGTAGCCTTGAGATCGGTGGAAAGATAAATGCGGAGATCCGGTCCGTTGATGGTCTTGAGATTTTCAAAACGAATGATTTTTTGCTCACCCTTTTGAAGGAGAAGGACTTTACCCTCGACGTCATGTGCACTGGCGACCAAAGGCGCTTCGGAAAGGACGATGGTTTTCTCCACAGACTTTTTCTGCACTGGCTTTTGCTCCACGGCTTTTTTTTGTTCCGGCTTTGCCTCTTGCACTGTTTCAGGGGCATTCGCGTCCGGCTGATTCACCTCAAGCGTTTCTGGTGTTTCTGGAAACGGTTCATCCATGGGAATTGTTCTCCACAGCGGAGAAATCAGCCAATACGCGAGGCCTAAAACCACGACCATCAGAATGATGAGGAACTTCTTCATAGTAAAAAAATGACAGACCCATCATCCCACAGTACGATGAGTTCATGAAGAGATTTTTTCACCTCATCGGCGCGATCCTGCTCTGCGAATTGGCCGGCATCATCGGTGTTGTATTCACGGCTTCCGAAATCAACACCTGGTATGCCACGCTTCCCAAACCGACCCTCAATCCTCCCGCCTGGGTGTTCGGCCCCGTCTGGACTACGCTCTACCTCCTCATGGGTATCGCTCTTTTCCTCGTCTGGGAGCAGCGCGGGAAGAAGAAACAGACAAGATCAGCTCTGGCGGTTTTCGCCCTCCAACTCGCTCTCAACACCCTCTGGTCTATTCTATTCTTTGGCCTCCACAGCCCCGGCCTCGCTCTGCTCGACATCATCCTCCTCTGGATCGCGATCATCTTCACCACCATCTCCTTCTTCCGCATCTCCCGTCCCTCCGCTTATCTCCTGGCTCCTTACCTCCTCTGGGTCACCTTCGCGGTCTACCTGAATGGGGAGATTTGGGGAGGGTGAAACACTATTTTTTCGACACTCTCCACCCAGCCGCTTTCGCTTCTTTTATTGTCTCAAAGCAACGATCACCTTTTTCATCCCAATGTGCTGGCTCCATGCTCGGCGTTGAGCCATAGTGTTTTCCTAGAACAAAAGGGCTCCAAGCCGGAGCTTGGAGCCAGCAGACGCGAAATCCTGGCTGTTTTTTCACCGTTCCATTTTCCACTATCACCTTTTTAGCAACAAGCTTCCATGGCCCACCCGCAATATGTCCTCGAATTGCCATTGGGCCATTCTTCTCTTCTTTTATTTCATTTTCAAAATAAACTGCTCTGTTATCAGATTCCACTCGAAAGCCAAACATTCTTCCGTCCGATGTTTTGAGATGATACGTATTGACTTCTAGGAAACTTTTTTTTCTTCACTTTTAAAACCTACCGAAACATCATCGGGCCTGATAGTGACTGGCAAATTTTCAAGTGTTTCACTCCTATTCAATCCCTCCTCATCTACCCATCTTTTTTGTTTGGTTGTCGTTTGCTTTATTACACTTCCATCTGGATTTAGAGAAAAGAGTGTTGAAATTACCACCCCTTCTTGATCAGGATCTGTCTCTTGAATAACATAGAAACCACCTTTCGTTAATTCTACAAAGGTACACGGTCCAGCATTATTTCGACCATTGACAACATTATGCTTTCCAAGAATGGCTTTAATATCTGCCACAAGCCTATCATTTTTTTCAATTGCTTCTGACATAGAGAAATTTAATTATAAATCGTATTATGTTAACAAATTTCAAACAAAAAGTCAAGGCCGAAAAGTTCACCTCCTCTCAAACTCCTCCGCAATCGCCCGCTGCTTATCGAAACAGCAGACTCGTCGCTTCCCAGATGCGAGCATCTCGCAGGCATTCTTGATTCTTCGCTTGCGGGTCTTGGATAGTTTTGCATCGTCGATCCAGCGTATCCAGTCCCTGCGTGCCATGGGGGTGATGTCCGTCCAGGTTGACAGTGCTGTCGGGGTATTCGCGAGGGCTTTGCGGAGTTCAGAGGGTACGGCAGCCTCCGACTCTTCTCCCGTCGGTTGAATCTCCAGCATTACCGTGTCTCCTGCGTCCACGCCGGCAGCTTCGCGCATTTTTTTGCTGACCTTGAGCCAGTGACTTCCCTTGCCGTCCGGTTCGAGCATAGCCCGAAACGGGAACCCATTGATTGTTCCCTGTACCATGGTGATATCGCGCGATGGAAGCTTCGCGCTCGCGCCCTTGGGGAGTATGAGCATATCAGGCCGAAGAAGCTTCGCACGGAAGCGAATCGTTGACTCATTCGACTGGCTCAGTGTCAATCCTGAGCGAGGTCGAAGGATTGACATGGTTTTTTGTCGCTGAGTCTGTTTCATAGAGTTTATTTGTCTCGTAAATGCACAAATAACATATCACAAGTTTTGCAAGAAGAACTCGATACTGTACATATGAACAGTAATCTCAAAGTGATAATTTGATATGGAATTATGAAAAAAGATTTTCAAGAATGGCACAAGAAAAAAGCAGTCCTCCATGACGAAAAGGAAAGGCCATTTTTTCATGAAATGGAAATATGGTTTTGTTCTCTTGGCTCAAACATTGGCTACGAGCAGGATGGAAGAGGCGAGAAATTTTTAAGACCGGTGATAATTCTAAAAAAATTTAATCAAGAAGTTTGTTGGATTCTTCCCTTAACAAAGAGTGAAAGAACAGGCCAGCACTATTTTTCTTTTCAATTCAATGGTCAAAGAAGTAACGCTATTCTTTCGCAAATCCGATTAATCGACGGCAAGAGGCTTCAATACAAGTTCGGAAATCTTGATAGAGAAGACTTCAAAGCAATCAAAAAACGCCTCATGCAATTTCTTGCGTAAGGCGTTTCATTTACCCCTTTCGGGGAGGGCCGAAGCCATTTGTAAATACATCGTAGCAAAGTTTGGATGAGAAATCCAGGAAATTTCATTCTTGATTTTTTTTCAATTGGCTTCCATGGCGAAAATGCTGATGATAGCGATTGATGGTACCATGAACTCGGTCCTCCTGTGTGTTCACCTATGCCC
>CAZWLI010000172.1:0-5544 GCA_964634525.1 uncultured Candidatus Peribacteria bacterium
GAAATAATCAGTGTTGGCTTTTGGACCGCCTGGATGACATTGGCAATCGTGAAGGTCTTGCCGGAGCCCGTGACGCCGAGCAGGGTTTGGTGCTTTTGTTCTTTTTGAAGCCCCTGGATGAGCTTTTCAATGGCCTGCGGCTGATCGCCGGCGGGTTGGAAAGGAGAGTGGAGGGAGAACATGGGAAAGGATCGTTAGGATCGTTAGGATCGTGAGGATTGTTAAGATCCTGAGGAGGAATCGAACGGAAGCCTGCTTGGGGAGTTTACAGGAAATGTTTAGTTTTTCAAGGCTTTGCCACGGTCTTCATGAGTACTGTGCAGTTTTTCATCAGAGCTCTCCCGTTCTTTTTTCTCATCCTTTTTGGTATCGCTCTTCTCGTGCTTGCCCATCACTATGGCAGCATTATTGGGTTCCCGAAGCAGTTCACGACTGCCCTTGGCGTTTATCTTCTGGCTTCGCTCCTCCTCCCCGGCGTCTATCGTTTCATGCGGGTGCTCATCGACTGGTATTACGACGAATCCATCATCACCAATCAGCGCATCATCATTCACGATCAGCAGGGGATTTTTGCTGAAGGCGTGGTGACGGCGAGCATGCGATCTGTCGAAGAGGTCACGCTCTTGCAAAAAGGTTTTCTTCGCACCATTTTTGATTTCCGCTCATTGGAAGTCTAAACTGCGGCCCGAGGCGAAAGTGCTCCCAGCGGAGAATCCTTGACACTCGTAGAAATACCAAAAACGAAACGAGTTCAAAAGCTGATCGATGAAATAGCCAATCGCGTGAAGCGGGAGGTAGAAGTGACAGCAGAAGAAGTCTTGAAAGTATGTGGGTTGTAATGTACAATATTTTTGTCTATATCTTTATATTTACAAATTATGGTGGCGAAACTGATGACCAATCTCCTTCCGGAGTATTTTCATTTTTTGAAAACCGAATCAAAGCGACAAAGGAAAACCATGCGGCAGATTTTGGAGGAAGCCATCGCAATTTATAAACGCGAAAAAAAGAAAGCGTACCTTATTGCTGGATATGAAAAAATGGCTCAAGACAAGGAATTCCTGGCTGAAAATTTAGCCATGGCTGAAGAAGGAATGTCATATTATTTATCCGATTTAGAGAATGCCGAGCGAAATCAATAAATATGGTATTTATTTGGTCAGACTAGATCCGACGCAAGGTTCAGAACAACGCGGCACAAGGCCATGTCTCGTGGTTCAAAATAATCAGGCAAATCGGACTTCGAATACCACCGTTGTTTGTCCATTTTCAAGTGTCATCAAACATTTTCCGCAAATGATGATGGTGGATTCCAGTCCAGAGAATGGCCTTTCTGTGCAGAGCCGACTTGATCTTCTCCAAATCAGAGTAGTCGATCTTGGCCGATTCATTAAAAAAATCGGAGTCCTTGAAAAGAAATATTATGCTGAATTCAGAGAACGATTTTCGGATAGCTTTGATCTGGAAGATTTGTTCGAGTAATCCGTGATCAGCATTTTTCAATCCATAAAATTTATGTTTTAATGAAATTGTATTTTCTAAAACCTAAAACCTAAAACCTTACTCCGTGGATCTCGAACCCATCATCGGTCTCGAAGTGCACGCGCAGATCGCCACCAGCTCCAAGCTCTGGTGCGGCTGCTCCAATGCGGATTTTGGGGTGGAGCCCAATACGCTCGTGTGCCCCGTGTGCACGGGCTACCCCGGAGCGCTTCCGGTCCTCAATGAACGAGCCCTGAGCCTGGCGATCACGACGGCCCTTGCGCTCAACTGTGAGATTCCGAAGCACAGCAAGTTTGACCGCAAGAATTACTTCTATCCGGACTTGCCCATGGGCTACCAAATCTCTCAGTATGATGAGCCGATTTCGAAGAAGGGATTTTTGGATATGGCCGGGAGGAGAATTGGCATCACCCGTCTGCACCTTGAGAATGACGCGGGCAAGTTGATGCACGAAGGCGATTTTAGCTTGGTTGATTTCAATCGTTCCGGGTCGCCGCTCATGGAGATTGTTTCCGAGCCGGACCTACGCTCCCCGGAAGAAGCCAAAATGTTTGCCGAAGAGCTTCAAAAGATTCTCCAAACCATTGGCTCCAGCGAGGCTTCTATGTACAAAGGCCAGATGCGTTTCGATGCTTCTGTGTCGCTTCGTCCGAAGGGTGAAACGAAACTCTATCCTCGCACCGAAATTAAAAATCTCAATTCTTTTCGTTCGCTGCAGGCGGCGCTGGAATACGAGATTCGTCAGCAAAAGAAGGCCTGGGAGCAGGGAAAGGCCTTGAAGAAAGAGATTACGGTTGGCTGGATCGATGAAGAGCAGCGCACCCAGATGATGCGCGAAAAAGAAACGGCGGCGGACTATCGCTACTTCCCGGAACCGGATCTCCCCCCACTGTGTCTTGAAAAAGAATTTGTCGAGAAGCTTCGACAATCAATTCCAGAGCTCCCGGAAAAGAAACGAGAACGACTTATCGCCGAATATGGCCTGACGCAGGAGGAGGCGGAAATTGCGGTCACCAATATTTCGCTCGGAAAGCTTTTTGAAGAGGTTGCCAAGAAGACAAAGGACCCCAAACGAACGCGAACCTTTGTCTTCACCGTGCTCAAAAGTCATCTGAAAGAAGACCTCATGGACAGCGCGAACTCAAAAGTTCAACCCGAACATTTGGTGGAGCTGATCCAGGCCGTGAGCTCGGGAAAAATTTCCGGCATTGTGGCCAAGGAAGTGCTGGAAGAAACCTACCTCACGGGCAAAGATCCTCTGGTCATCATCAAGGAGCGGGGACTTGAGCAGGTGAGTGATAGCAAGGAGCTGGAAATCCTCTGCGATCAGGTGATCGGGCAGAATCCCAAAATTATCGAAGACTACAAGAAGGGCAAGGATAAGGCTTTCGCGGCTTTGGTTGGGAAAGTGATGGGACTCACCAAGGGCAAAGCAAATCCAGGGCTCGTTTCGGACATCATGAAGAAAAAAATTGTCAATTGATCCAATTTCTTGTTCAAGAGTGGGTGGGTGTATGATGCACCAGAAGTAAACATGAACTATGTGGGAAACCTCAGCTGATGTGCTCAACATGTCGCTTGCGATCGGCGTTGGAGCGGTGAGTGTGGTGCTCGTCTTTTTGATTTTTTATCTCATTCTCGTCGTGCGAGACTTGAGCTATGCGAGCAAGCACATCCGCGATACGGCGAAGCAGATCCACGATTACATCCAAACTCCCGTGAAAATTGCCATGGAAGTCTACAAGGGCATCCGCGATGTGATGGGGTGGGTGGAGGGAAGCGGGAAGAAGAAAAGGAAATAGCTTCTTAGCTTTTTAGCTTGTTAGGAAATCATTGATCGTGAATGATCCTGGACAGGGATTTCAGTTTTTTTCATGCTGTTTCTGAAAGATGTCGGCATTGTGTTGCGAGAGCGTGTGTTCAAAGAACGCGATGAGCTCGTTACCCTGCTGACTCTGGAGCATGGCAAGAGGATCTTCATGAGCTATGGGAGCCGACTTCCGAAGAGTAAGAAGGCAGCGCCTCTGCAGCTCTTCAACACCGTCGAATTTCAGGCGCGGCAGGGGAAGATAGGCCCTGCGGTCTTTGAGCAGGTTGTTCTCCAGACTTCGCGGGCTTTTCCCATGCTTGAAGCCGGAGGACTTCCGTCTTTTTATCGCGCTTCGTCCATGGCCGCTTTCGCCGATCGCTTGCTTCCTGAAGGAGCTCTCGCCAAAGAGGTTTTTCACCTGCTTTCCTTTGCTCTGGATCATGTGAGCGAAGCCTCCAGTTTCGCACTCTTTCAGATTCGCGTGCTGTCGGATTTGGGCTACCTTCCGGATTTGCAGCGCTGCTGCCGATGCCATCTCAAGATTGAGCTGCAAGAATCCATTCTCTTTTCCTTTGAGCATCGTGGATTTTCTCATGGGAGCTGTTCGCAGCGAGAAGGCGAGAAGGGTCTGACGATCGTTGTTGACAGCAATCTCATTCGGGTGATGGCGTTTTTTCAAAAAGCTGTACCTGAAGAGGCTCTCAAAGTTCAGGTGGGAAAAGATCTTCTCGAGGTCTTCGAAGGCCTTCTTCAAAGCGTTGAAATCCATTAAACTGAGGCTATGAAGAATTGGCAGCTCATTCGCGACAAGATCCTTCCAAAAGATATTTTCTTGAAGCGTGCTCGCATTTTCGATCTCATACGCGAGTGGTTTAAGAAAGAAGGATTTCTCGAGGTGGAAACACCTCTCATGGTGAAGCATCCGGGTATGGAGCCTCATCTTAATTTATTTTCCTCAGAATTTGTTTCGGAGGACAAAAAATATCGAGAAAAAAGATACCTCCATACCTCCCCTGAATATGCGATGAAAAAGCTCCTTGGGGCGGGATTTGAAAAGATTTTTCAGATCACGAAGGTCTTTCGCAATGGTGAAGTGGGCCGTCCACACAACCCCGAATTCACGATGATGGAATGGTATCGCGCACATGCGGATTATCGCGACATCATGAAGGATACGGAAGATATCATCCGATATGCCGCAAAGGCTCTTGGCGTTCGAAATGATTTGCTTGAAAATCCTTGGGAAAAACTTTCCGTTGATGAGGCATTTCAACGATACGCCGAAGTTGATTTGAAAAAACTTCAAACGGTTGATTCTTTACGAGAGCTTGCGCTGAAAAAAGGTTATGAACTGAAGGACAGCTTTGACTGGGACGATCTCTTTTTCCTCATCATGCTCAATGAAGTGGAGCCGAAGTTGGGCAGGAAAAAACCCGTATTTTTGTACGATTATCCTGCCACTCAAGCAGCACTCTCCAAGAAAAAATCAGACGATCCTTTTTGGGCCGAACGATTTGAACTTTATATTGATGGTCTGGAGCTCTGCAATGCGTTTTCAGAACTTGTCGATACCGATGAACAGCGTCTGCGACTTGGGATGGATCAAGAGTTTCGTCGGAAAATGGGGAAGGAAGTGTTCCCCATCGATGAAGATTTTCTCGAAGCGTTGTCGACGATGCCGGACAGTGGAGGCAATGCGCTGGGTATTGATCGGCTGGCGATGGTGCTGCTTGAGAAAAAATCTATCGAAGAAGTCCTACTCTTTCCGTGGGGAGACTAGCCTTTGCGAAGGGGACAAGCCCCCTTCGCGGGCTACCCCCCCCCTGGGAGATTCGTTCGCTTTGGGCCCCAATTGGGACAAGCTCTCCTCAGAAGAAATTTATTCTAAATTTCATCTTCGGAGTTCTTCGCTTCAGATCCTCCTTCGGAGTCTCTTCCGCTTCGAACCGCTTGTCTCGCTACTCTTCACGAGACCCAAGGCTCACGACTTTGTTTTTAATTGAAAATTGGTATACTCCATAAGTAATTATTACTATTTCAAATATTTATGCTGATTTCCGATTTCAAAAAAGGAATGGCGATCAACTGGAAGAGTGGCGTCTGGGCTGCGGTGGAAGTGAATTTCGTGAATCCGGGCAAGGGCTCCGCATTCTATCGTATTAAACTCAAAAATGTCGAGACCGGCCAACAGGTGGAGAATACCTTCAAGTCGGGTGAAAATCTTGATGCCG
>CAZWLI010000173.1:0-10825 GCA_964634525.1 uncultured Candidatus Peribacteria bacterium
TTGTAGATGTAATTGACCTTCAGAATGATCATGATTCCCAGAGTTCCTGCCACAAAGGCTCCCGAGAAAACTTGAAAGATGCTTCCGCCTGCAACCAGGAATACTGCTGTGGAGCTTAGAGTAATGAGCAGAATAGAACCAAAATCAGGTTGCAACGCGAGCGGAATGATGACGAAACTCACGATCGCAACAAACGGAATGAATCCATATTTGAAGTGCTTGATATCCACCTGGTGCTTGCTCATCCAGTGAGCGAGATAGATAATGAGGCCGAATTTTGCGAATTCCACGGGCTGCACGGAACCAAAAAACGGAATGTCGATCCAGCTGTTGGAGCTGCCATAGTTCGCACCAAATCGTGTGAACACAAGGAGAAGTAGTGCCATGGAGCTCATCATGATGAGCAGTGAAGCCCTCTCCCAAAAACGGTAAGGGATCGCGAGACACGCGAAAAAGCCGCCTGCGGCAATAAACATCTGTAGAATACGCTTCCAGAAATAAAAGTCGTTGACGCCGAATTTGTTGAATGATTCGTAGACGCTCACGGATGCGATCATCGTGAGACCAAAGAATACGAGGACGAGAACAATCGCGAGGAGAATGGAGTCGAAACGGGAAGTCATGGATTAGGAACGTTAGGACTGTTAGGATTCTTAAGATTGTTAAGAGAAATCATTGTTATGAGATTTTCTCTCTTTATCTTCGGCATTGTACTGCTTGATCAGCTTAGCAAGCAATGGGTCATTGGTGGACATTCTCCGTTTAGAGTTTCTTTCAATGAAGGCGTTGCTTTTTCACTGCCGGTGACGGGAGCCTTGGCCATTGTCGCAGCAGCTTTGTTGACGACGCTGCTTATCTTTTGCTGTTTTCGTTATTTCAAGCCGGTCCTCTTTCGCGATCTGATCTTTGGCTTGATAATTGGAGGGGCTATATCAAATCTTCTTGACCGACTCCTTGTAGGAAAAGTCATCGATTTTATTCGCATTGGGGTTTTTCCTACCTTCAATGTGGCCGACAGTGCCATCACGGTTGGATTCGTCTTACTGATTTTTTTCCTTGAGCGAATCAGAAAATAATTTTCAATTTACAATTTTCAATTTTCAATCAATGGTCATTTTCCAATTTCTCAAGAGTACGCTATACTAAGATTTGTTTTCTCAAAATTGAATATTAAATCACTGAGAATTCATTGAGAATTGAAAATTAACACTTGAAAATTGATCTATGGCGTATAATTTTCCCCTTCAGCCCGATGTCAAAGTCTCCGACATTTTCTTCCGGACTCTTTCGGGATTTTTTGGTGGGGCCTTTGGAAGCCTCGTGCTCCTCATCGGCGTGATCCTCAGCCAAACCTTGAGCGGAAGCGCTCTGCTCCAGCCCGGTGATGGAGGCGTCAATCCTCTCTTCGTTTTCCTCACGATGGCGGTAAGCTACCTGGCGCTTCTTATTTCCGCGCTCGCGAGCCTGACCTTCTTCTACTACTGCGATCGCGATCGCTACAGCTTCCTGCTGTCGACCCTGTCGCATGTCTTTGCTCTCATCACCGTCATTTTTCTTATTTCAACCCCTCTCAGCATCCTCATTGCTTTGAAGGATAGCCAAAGCCTCAGCATTATCACCCTTATTCTCATCGGGCTTGGAACGATTTTTTCCGTACTGACCATGGAGATTGTCGCCAATCACAAGCACCTGCTCCTCACGCTGTATTCTTCAGCAGCCTCCCTCTTCACCTTCTTCCTCTTCATGCTGATCTTCTACTTCTCCCTGGGCACGACGACGTTTTTCCTCGTGCTGGCCTTTCCCTTTTGTTGGGCTTCCTTTGGCTTTTGGCAGGTTTCCTTCGAGATGATCTACCAGTGGATCTATCAGCTCTATGGCTCAGACTTCCTGAATTCCACCACCCGCGTAGGAAGTGATTACATCAAAGAGGCGAGAATGCGAAAGTAGGGACGTGGTGGGACGGCTGGGGATTGAACCCAGGACCATCAGCTTAAAAGGCTGTTGCTCTACCAACTGAGCTACCGTCCCAAATCTCAACTATCCTACCAATTTTTCTTAGATTCACAAGCTCATGAAACGTTTCTTCTTTTCTTCTGCGGTCATTTTCTTTGCTCTGAGCCTTTCGGCCTGCAAGAGCTCTGGGCAAACGACAGGGTCGCAAAATGTTGTTGCACAGAGCTTCAAGACTTTTTCCGTTCAGACGCCGGATGACTGGAGGCGGGTCAACAAAGAAAATTTTGCCAATACGATTCCCGAGGAGACGGTGGTCCTTTTTCTCAAGCCTGTTGACAGCACGGGATTTATCTCCAATGCCAATGTGGTGAAGGAGTCTTTGAATGCCGACGTCAGTTCCCTCGAATATGCCAAGGCGAATATGCTGCTCGGTTCACGGGCTATCACGGACTATCGTGCGGTTTCCAGTGCCGAACTAGACGTTAATGGAGCGAAGACCGTTTTTCATGTCTTTCAGGCGAGGTCTTCCACGGCAGAGCCTCTGCTGCATTACGAACAGACCTACTTTGCGCAGGATCGCCTCGGCTACACACTCACGTGTGTCACTCGAGAAGAAGACGCCGTGACCCAGGCCCAGTGTGAGCAGATGGTGAAGAGCTTTAGGTTCGTCCCGTGAAAAAGATCTCGATCGAAGAATCTCCTACAATGGCTTTGATCATCTTCAATTCAAATGCTCTTCGAATAACCTCGTAGGGAATATGGATGCGCCCAAGAATTCCTTCTTCATGACCTTCCACCGGCTCCCATCCTCGCAGTCCAATTTTTTTTGTAGTTCCCCCTTCTTCTTGTGGAAATTCCTTGAAAAGTTCTTGAAAAATTTTCTTCAGCATATCTTCTCGGTGTTCAGTATTCGTTGCGAGAAGACCAGAAGAGATTGAGATGACTTCGCCTTGAGCGTCAAACACTAATGTAATCTTCCCTCCTTGATCGCTTTGAAATCGGATATGTCCCACATGGTGAATATATTCAACCTCTCTCGTCGTTGTTTCTCGACGATCAAGTGCCTTTGATACGGCTCCTCGAACGACTTCCGCTTCAGTTGGTTTTTCCTCTTTCGCCGGCCTTGCCAGTCGTCGCGTAATGCTGCGTGCCACCTCCACTGCCGCTTCACCAATTTCTCGAAGTGCCATAGAAAATTTTAAATTCGAGCGGCAGTATAATCGAAGATCGTTTTTTTGGGAAGGGGAAAATGGAGGTGCCGATGGGAGTCGAACCCATGAATGTCGGTTTTGCAAACCGAAGCGTTAAGCCACTTCGCCACGGCACCGTAAAAGCTAGCTCAGGTTAGCATATGGATTTTTCAATTTCGAGTTTATCCGCACGAAGGGAGTCGCCCGCCGAAGGCGGGTTGACAAACCGAAGCGTTAAGCCACTTCGCCACGGCACCACGAAGCCACGTTACGGCAACACAAAAAAAACCCCAAGAGAAAGATTTTTGTTGAACAAAATAACACTACTGTTGAAGTCCAAGCTTTCCCTTAACCCAGGCAATCACTCCTGTTGGCTTTTTCTTAGGGTCTTCTTCTGGATTCTCAGCAGTCACTGGAGTCCTGTGTGTATATTCATTTCCAGCTCCATCCTTATAGACCCTCGATCCATCAGGCCTTCGTCCATTTGGTATAAGAACTGGTATGTGATCGAGATCACTCATAATAATTTTTTTATACATTCACACGATTCATAATAGCACAAAAACGCTTTTTTTTAAAGAGTCTTCATCATAAGATGGTTTTGAATAATTATTATCGACGCCCGGGTGGCGAAATGGTATACGCGAGGGACTTAAAATCCCTTGGAGGTAACTCCGTGTGGGTTCGAGCCCCACCCCGGGCACCACGTCGTCAGTTTGAATGCTTCACACTCCGAGTCCTCCTTCGGAGACCTCTTCGGTTTCGCATTCAAACTTCCTCTCCAAAATCTTTTCTTTCGATCGTCGGACACAATATTCAAAAGTCTTACACTGATTTTGGGGTTTTGAGGTTCATTGAAGTTGAAGTAAATCCCTTCGGATCACCGAAGCCGTGACACCGGCTCCTGCGCCAGGGCCTTCGAGAGTGAAAGGTTTTTCGCTGGTGTAGAGGTCTGTCGTGACTTCCAGGCGGTTATTCGTGCCCTTCAGGCGGCCGAAGGCAGAGTCCAGGGAGAATTCCTGAAGGCCCACGGAAATGGAAGCCTTCTGATCTGCGATCGTAATCGAGCCGAGAAATTTGAAGGTTTTGCCATGCTTTCTTGCGTCTTCGAACTTTTGCTGCATTACGGAATCGTAATCCTTTTCAATTTTTTCGAGGCAAGCTTCAACACTTGGAAGTGCAAAATACTGCTCCGGAAGGAATTTGGAAATCTTCACATCAGAAAAATCTATGCGCTGACCGCTGTCGCGAGCGAGGATGGTGAGCTTGCGGGCGACATCAACGCCACTCAGATCATCGCGGAAGTCGGGCTCGGTGTAGCCTTTTTCTTTCGCTTCTGCAAGACAGGCTGAAAGCTTTTTTCCTTGGTTCAGCTGATCGCAGAGAAAACCAAGAGTCCCAGAGAGGGAAGCAGAGATGCTTCGAATGGAATCCCCCAGCTGCGTTCGCTGCCGAATCCATGGCACAGCGCCAAGGCCAGCCATCACGGTGGCCGAGTAGGCATAGCGCTTCGAATCGTTCGTGAGCGTCTCGTAGGTCGCGAAATCGTAGAGTGAGAGTGGATTTTTGTTCGCGGTGACCATTCGATACTTCGTCTTGGTGATCACCTCTATGTGAAAATCACGCAGAGTTTCCTTTCCCGAGCTCACATCGACGAAGATGATCTCATCGCCAAATCCATGGCTCTTCAAGAGAGCAGGAATTTCGTTCAAATTTTGAAGCGTATCGTTCTTTCCACGAATCGTCAGGTGCTTGCTGTTGCATGTTCCAATGATGGACATCCCGCAAGGGTGTGCTTTGATCTGGGCGATCAGTTCTTGGCCGACATTGCCCGTGCCGATGACGAAAACACTATTTTGATTTCGCATACAAAATGTTAAACCCTTTCTCGTAGGCTCGGATCGAGGCAACAATAATATCAGGCGAGGTGGTCCTGGCAATGACCTTGTTTCCCTTCTTGTCCTGCAGCGTCATTTTGACCTCCACCGTCGCATCGACGCCTTTCGTGTCGATCTGCACCTCGTAGTCCGTGAGGCGCACTTCGAGCTTGTCTTTGCCTTTCAGGCCTTCTCGGATGGCGCTCACCGCAGCATCGACAGGGCCAACTCCTTTGTAGGTGAAGGTTTCTTTCTCGCCAAACGCTTTCGCGAGGACACTCGCCTTGGCCTTGGTATGAAGGCTGGTTTCGATGGTGAAATCGAGAATTTCGAGCACTTTATTCTGCAGCGAGAATTCGTCGAGCGTTTCTTCGATGATGTAGAGCAGGTCCGACTTCTTGATCTCCTTCCCTTTTTCCATGAAATTCACGACCTTCTCGGCAATGTGCTTCTGCATGTCTTTGTTGATCGACAGATCGAATTCATTTTGGATGGAAGCCGCGACTTCATCGATCGTTGGCTTTGCGGTGAAGAGGAGCTTGCCTTTTTCTTCGCTGCCGCTCTCGCGGATGGCATAGAGCTTCTGATCGATGAAGCGTTCGATCTCGGAGAATTCCGGCTCGAGGGTTGCGGGTTCTGGGAGGATCTTCAGCGGAGATTTTGGGTCCTTCAATCCATTGCCTCCGGCGATCATGACGATGACATCGTTTTTTTTGAAGAAGCCTTCCAGCGCGAGTTTCTTCACGACCGCATATCCGACAACGCCTGAGGGTTCTTGAAAAATGCCCTCTTCGCGCGCCATCTCCTGCTGGCATTGGAGGAGGAATTCATCCGTCACTTCCGCAGCCAGACCTCCGGATTCTTTCATATCCGCCAGGATCTTGCGTCCATCCGAGGGATTGCCGACCGCCATGGCCGAGGCGACGGTGTTCGGTTTCACAGAGGTGAAGGTATCGGTCTTTTGTCGATAGGCCTCGACAAGGGGATTACAGCCCGTGGTCTGAGCAATGATCACCTTCGGCAGGCTGTCGATGAATCCGAGCTGGTGAAATTCCTTCATGCCCTTGTAAATGGCGTGCAAGTTCGTGCCATTGCCCACGGCGGTGACGATGTAGTGCGGGCTTTTCCAAAAGAGCTGCTCCACGATCTCGTAACCCTGAGATTTCTGCCCCTCGGTGCGGAAGGTGTAGTCGCCGGCCAGATAGTAGCCAAATTTTTTCGCCATTTGGGAGGCCAGCTGGGCGCAGCGAGAATAATCCGCGCGCAGCTGAATGACCCGCGCGCCAAAAGTGAGCGTCTGCGCGAGCTTCCCAATGGGCGTGCCTTCGGGCACGAGCACGTAGCAGGGGATCTTCGCCGCCGAAGCGTAGGCCGCGCAAGAGGCCGCCATATTTCCGGTGGAAGCGAGGCAGATGGCCTTCGCACCGAGCTCTTTGGCCTTCGTGATCTCCACCATCGTTCCGCGATCCTTGAAGACCCCGGTGGGGTTGACCCCTTCATTTTTGATATACAAATGACTGAGGCCGAGTTTTTTTCCTAAATTTTTCGCATGGATCAGCGGTGTTCCACCTTCCTCCAGCGAAACAATGGTCTGAAAATTGTCGATGGGGTAAAAGGGCAGGTATTTCATCGCGGAGATTGGTGCGGTCTTGAGCGAATGCACATTGAGCCGACGCATGATCTCTTCATAGTCGTAATACGTCTCGAGCGGCCCACCGCAGCTGACGCATTCGGTCACGGACTCCGTCTCTTCGTGCGCGCGAGCGCAGTGATAGCATTTGAGAAAGTATGTCTTCATAAAATAAAAATGCCTCTTGCGAGGCATAACATAAATCTCACGAGATGCCTCGAGACAGGGAGTTAGTGAATAATAATCGTGACGGTTTTCATAGAAAAAATGACTGTGAAAGTATCGCTGAAGTTTTGTAGAGAGTCAAGAACCAGCTCTTATTTTTGTCATTCCGACCCTTTCGACTGGCCCTTCGGGCTCGCTCAGGGCGGTGCCGCAAGAGGGGAGCCATGCGAACTCCTCCAAGGGATCCCTCGGCTTCGCTCGGGATGCCAAAACAGCAATGCGTTTGAAGTGAAAAATGGAAGTCCTACAAGTGACTTATGATTGCCTCCGTCATTTCAACGGTTGAGGCAGCATTTTTTTCCGAAAGATCTCTCGTTCGAGTCCCAGCCTTGAGCGTTTTTTCTACAGCCTGTTCAATGGCCTGTGCCTCTTTTTCCAAATGGAACGAATAGCGAAGCATCATCGCAGCAGAGAGGATCTGCGCAATGGGATTGGAAATGCCTTTGCCGGCAATGTCGGGGGCGGATCCACCAGCGGGTTCGTAAAGCCCGAAACCATGAGCATTCAAGCTGGCGGAGGGCATCAGACCAAGAGATCCCGGAAGAGCTGCTGCTTCGTCGGAGAGAATATCGCCGAACATATTGGGACAGAGGAGCACATCAAACTGAGATGGATTTTTGATGAGCTGGAGCGCGCAGTTGTCCACGAGCATGTGTTCGAGCTGAATATTGGGATATTGTCGACTCACTTCGACAACGACCTCTCGCCAGAGCTTGGAACAGTCGAGGACGTTTGATTTGTCGATCGAGGTCACTTTTTTTCTTTTCGATTGCGCAGCTTTGAACGCCATGTGGGCAATGGCAGCAATCTGGCCTTCGTCGTATTCCATGACATCCCGCGCCATTCTTTTTCCTTCTTTCACGGACTTCGAATGCTCGCCAAAATAGATATCGCCGATCAACTCTCGAATGATCAGAATATCGATCTCTCCAGGATTTTTCAGCGGGCAGATATCGATGAGCTCGGGATAGATTTTCGCAGGCCGGAGATTTGCAAAAAATTGGAAGGTTTTTCGGATGGCGAGGATGGAATGACGCTCGCAGTTCTGCCACTTTTGGAGATGCTGCTGGCCCACTGGTCCACCGACGGATCCGAACAAAATGGCATCTGAGTTTTCGCAGATTTTTTTCGTTTCTTCGGGAAAATGACTCTCGAATTTTTCATACGCCGCACCTCCCACGAGGCCGTGTTGAAAAGAAAATTCATGTCCGAATTTTTCGCCTACGGCTTCGAGCACTTTCAGTGCTTCTGCCATCACTTCAGGCCCGATCCCGTCGCCGGGGAGGATTGCAATAGTTAATTTCATTGAAAATAAGTTTATAATTGATATAATGAAGCTAACCCGAGATATGCCGTTTTGCTACGGTCTATCGCTTGGTGTCAACAGAAGCTCTTCGTCACAGAAGAGCTTTTTGTGTACATTTGTATTGTCTGGTTGATGCGGGGGCGTAGTGTTAACGGTAGCATTCTTGGGTTGACACCAAGCGGTACGGGTTCAACTCCCGTCGCCTCCACCAGACTTTTTGTTTTTTACGTTCCACTCATTAATCTCCTTCTCATGTGCCAAAAGATAATCCAGGTCATCATAACCGTTCAGGATACATTCCTTTCGGAAAGGGTCGAACGGGAATGAGATTTCTGAACCATCTGCAAGGGTGAGCATTTGCCGAGCAAGGTCGACAGAAACACCTTGTGATTTCATGATACTTTTCATTTCTTTTTCAGGTATTTTGACAAGCAATAGACCATTTTTTAAGCTATTTGAGGTGAAAATGTCAGCAAAAGAGGGCGCAATGATCACTCGGATGCCGTACTCAAGGAGCGCCCAGACCGCGTGCTCGCGGGACGAACCACAGCCGAAGTTGTCTCCGGCGACAATAATCTTCGCATCTCGATACTTTTCCTGATTCAGAACAAAATTCGGATCCTGATCGCGAAGACGTTGAAAAAGGTGAACGCCGTAGCCGCCAGAAGTGGCGAGACGAGCGGTCCGAAGCCTGCCTGCCGGCAGGCAGGCGAAGGTGGCCTGAGAAGCAGCGCCCGAAGCGGAGGACTCTGAGCCTGAAATTCGTGGATTTTGCGAATTTTCAGGCGAGGAGAGCGAAGTCCCCATTGGAGCTGTGCTGGTCAGATACTGCGCAGGAATAATCAGATCCGTGTCGATGTCCTTGCGGGGCAGAGGAATGACTGTTGATGTGAGGGTGGTAAATGGAATCATATTGTACTTGAAATTACTGGATTGCTTCGTCGTCTCGCTACGCGTGACTCCTCGCAATGACATAGGGTCTCGGATCAGTAATTCTTCCCTCGATGGCCGAAGCAGCGACCATTGCCGGACTTGCGAGGTGGGTGATGGATCCAGTGCCTTGTCGCCCGACGAAGTTCCTGTTGCTCGAGCTAATGCAGCGTTTGCCGGGTGGGACTTTGTCGTCGTTCATGCCCAGGCACATGCTGCAGCCGGGATTGCGCCATTCGCATCCTGCATTTTCAAATATATTTTTTAGTCCTTCTTTCTCAGCCTGCTTTTTTACGGCCTCTGATCCGGGCACCACCAGCATGGTCAAGGACTCGGCAATTTTTTTGCCCTTCATCAGACCTGCGGCAATCCTGAGATCTTCGATACGAGAATTCGTACAGGATCCCAAGAAAGCATAGTCGATGGGCACGCCTTCCATACTTTGACCCTCTTTCAGCTTTACATATTCCAGGGCTTTTTTCGCATTGCCACGATGGCTCTCGGAAAGATCTTTCAAAAATGGAATTCGCTCATCGATTCCGATGCCTTGCTCCGGATTCGTGCCCCAGGTGATCCGGGGAGAAAGATTGTCACCATCAATCGACACTTCTTTGTCATAGCTGGAGTTTGGGTCAGAACAGAGCGCTCTCCATCGTTCTACTGATTTTTGCCACTCATTCTCGTTGGGCGCAAAAGGTCTCCCTTTCATATATTCAAATGTCGTTTCATCCGGTGCGATGAGGCCAGCACGGGCACCAAATTCGATGCTCATGTTGCAGATGGTCATGCGCTCCTCCATGGAGAGTGTACGAATGGCTTCGCCGGAGAACTCGGCAATGTGTCCATTCCCACCTGCGATGCCGATCTGCGCGATCAGGGCGAGGATCATGTCCTTCGAGAAGACACCTGGTTTTCGTTTCCCTTGGAATTCGACCTTCATAGTCTTCGGCTTATTTTGAAGGATACATCCCGTCGCCATCACATACCCCACTTCGCTGGAACCAATGCCAAAGGCTAGCGCGCCAAAAGCGCCATTCGTGGAGGTATGCGAGTCGCCACAGACGATGCTCATGCCGGGCTGCGTGAGGCCCAGCTCCGGGCCGATGACATGCACGATGCCCTGATTTCCACTGTCAAAGTCAAAGAATCGAATGCCAAAATCCTTCACATTTTGTCGAAATGTGTCGACCTGGTTCCTTGCCTCCGGATCATAGATTTCCAAGCGGTTTTTTCGCGTGGGGATGGAGTGGTCCAGCGTGGCGACGTGACGCTCGGGGAATTTGAAGGGAAGACCTCGCTTCTTCAGCATCGCAAACCCCTGCGGGCTCGTCACTTCATGCAGTAATTGAAGGTCAATGCTGAAAATCGCCGGATGTCCGGACTTCTCACTCACCACATGCTGCTGCCAAATTTTTTCTATAATATTCATAGTTTCGTGAGAGGGGCGAACCCCCTCTCACGGGCTCTCCCCTACATGAGATTTGCTCGCTTTGGGGCCCACAAGACCCAAAGCTTCGCAAGCCTTAATTATATTAAAAAATTTCTTTGAAATAATTTTCGCGTATTCTCGAACGATTCAAAACATCGATCAGGGCAAGCGCCGTGGCATTGATCGTGTCCGTGCTACGGCCACGGCCTTGGATGTCGATGCCTTTTTCCGTCCGCCAGACAATGCTCGCGACGGCAATGGCATCGCGCTCTGGCGAAATAGCAT
>CAZWLI010000174.1:0-9158 GCA_964634525.1 uncultured Candidatus Peribacteria bacterium
ACCCCCGACCCCTCTCCTTGGCTGGAGAGGGGAGAGAGCATCAACGATTATCTCCGCCGTCTCCTGACACCTGAGGAGTGGCGAAGAAATGATCATATCAAACGGCTCCTTGTTGTGAATCGCCTGAAGTTTCTTGGCCGCCTCGTGTGCCTGCTCCTTGCCTTTTTTCGTCAGACTCGTTCCGGGCTCCTGTGCCTGTCGCAGGTGGCTAAGATTCCCTTCGCTTTCTCCGTGACGTACGAGCGTGAGCTTGGTGAATCGGCCTGGGACGCGAGCGCGAAGTTCGGCGATGGAGCCCAAGCATTCCACCGTTCCTTTTTCTCCTCGCAATGGCGAAGCCACTGCTTCCCACACTGGCAGCGGCGTGCCCCAGTAACGATTTCGGGAGATCGCCCAGTCGCGAGCGTTTTCCAACCATTTGCCAAAGCGTCCCTGTTTGATATGTTCCGGAACCCAGTGGATTTTATTGTTGGCCTTGAGCATTTTCTTTTTGATCTTCGAAACGGCCACGAACCAGGAGTCCGTGCAGTAATTGAGTAGGGGCGTTTCGCAGCGCCAGCAATGCGGATAGCTGTGAATGTATTTTTCAGCACTCCAGATCAGATTCTTGGACGTAAAATATTCCACCAATTTCGGTTCTGCTTCTTTGACCTTCATCCCAGCAAACGGTCCTGCCATATCTCGAAATTTCCCATCCATTCCGACATCCATCATCACCGGCAATGTATTCTTCTTTGCCGCGGCAAGATCGATCTCACCGTAGGCGCCATTGATCGTCACGATGCCCGTGCCTTCCGTGACCTCCACATAATCCCCGGCGTAGACCTGATAGACTCGCTTGTTCTTTTTGAGCTCCGGCAACTCCCCATACCACGGCGCAATGTGCTGATATTTTTTCCCAACCAGATCCGAGCCTTTCATTTCAGAAACAACTTCAGGACCCCCCGGCCCCCTTCCACCACGGCGGACAGGTGCAAGGGGGAGGTCCTTCATAACAAAATCCCACCGTTCTTTTGCAAAAATAATATATTCTTCTCCAATTTTTACCTTCACGTAGACCTGCTTCGGATTGATGGAAAGTCCCATGGTGGAAAGCGTGCTCCAGGGCGTCGTCGTCCAGGCGAGTAAATAGGTGGGGGCGGAGCCTTCTCCCTCGAGCATAAATTTCCAAATCACCGACTGGTCCTTCACATCCTTGTAGCCCTGACCCACTTCGAAATTCGAAAGGGGTGTCTCGCATCGCGGGCAGATGTGCATCGTCTTCTTGCCACGATAGATGAGTTTCTTGTCCCACAGCGTCTTGAAAACCCACCAGATAGATTCCATGAAGGAAGGGTCCATCGTTTTATAACTATCTTCGAAGTCGACCCAGCGACCCATGCGCTCAACCACCTTGCCCCAATCCTTCACATAGCGCAGCACGGAGGAGCGGCAGGCTTCGTTGAATTTGTCCACGCCGAAATCCAGGATGGCTTTTTTATCTTTTAATTGAAGCTCTTGCTCCACGAGATTTTCAATCGGCAGCCCATGGCAGTCCCATCCCCATCGTCGGGGCACGTAGCGACCCTTCATGGTCTGATAGCGCGGCACCACATCTTTCAAGGTGCCGGCGAGGATGTGCCCATAGTGCGGCAAACCCGTGGCAAAAGGAGGCCCATCGTAAAAGACGTATTCCGGAGCGCCCTCTGTTTTCTCCAGACTCTTCTCAAACATTCGCATCCTTTTCCAGTATGCAATAATCTCGTGCTCGAGCTGGGGAAACGATTGTTTGGGGTTGGGCTTTTGGAACATGGTGAGATGCGAGAGAAGCGGCAACCATAATACTGCATTTTCCGCTAAACGCTATATCCTCAACCCTCAAGGCTCTCTAGATCCCACCACCCTTCAGCAGCCCCATCAACATGATCACGAAATCCTTGCGACTCATCACATCGGTGAAATTCTCCGGAGTATCGACTTCGAAAGCCTGCAGCGTTCCCAGATATTTCTGGTACCATTCGCGATAGATCGTCACTTTGATCTGCTCAAGGAGCACCTTCTTGATCTTGGCCGAAGCCAGGCTTGCGGTCTCGACGATCATCTTCACGGCTTCGAGATTGGTGATTTTGTTGCTCGGTTGGAAGGTGCCGTCCGGATATCCGGCCACGATCCCATCGCGAGAGGCGAGGCCCACATCAGCGGCGAACCAGGGGAGAACCCCACCACGTTCGAAAGCGATATCGTCGAAGAGAATCGTTTTTTCTTTGGGGTAGCGTTTCTGCAGCTCGGCAGTCATGCTGGCAAATTGTGACGCGCTCATTTTCCCGAGACTCAGGAGCACGCCTTCTGTGAGGATCTTCGCGGCCTCCGCACGATTCACGGGAGTATCGGGATTGAAGTAGATGCCATCGGCCCTCTGCGTGCCACTGATGAAATTTTTCTTCTTCGCCTCGCAAATAATCTTCCATTCGTCCGGGGTCATAGAATTATCAGCGTCTTGGAAGCAGTACGGAGATCCTGCGGCGCCATGAGCCAGGGGAGCAGGTGGGGGAGGCGGCACGTCGACCTTGAACGACGAATTGATCACGGTCTTCTTGAGATCCGGAAGCGTGAAGAAAAGCGCTTGCTTGGAAGAAAAATTCTTCGTGGCTTGGGAGTTTCGAATCATACCCTGGCCCACCAGGGCATCGATGGAAAAGGGGAAGCTCAAGGTTTCCGGCACCTTCACCAGGGCATCGAACTGAAGCAGGGCAAAGGGAGCGCCGCTGGGAGATTTGTCCGAAAGGTCGACGTAATCGATGGAAAGCAGGAAAGTGTCTGTCTGACTAGACGCCGAAGGATCTTTGCGGAAGGTACTTGAACCTGACGTCAAACTTGCGGCACGCTTCACATTTTGAATCCCATCGATATTCTTTTTGGAGATCGTGAATTCCAACTTGGCTTCGATCGTGTCACCGGGAACCTGCAGCGTGCAGGCCGAAAGCTTCGTGATATCCGAGACCGTCAGGCAGCTGATCTTGAGATCCACCGGAAGAGCGGTGATGGTTTCCGCAGCGGGCACAGGAAGCGGCTGAGCCCCCGTAACCGGAGCTGGAACCTTCTTGCACTGGGCATCGCACTTGCCGTCTTTGCCATTATTCGCCGGGCCGTTGTCGCACTCTTCCGAAGCATTGGGAATACCATCCCCACAGAAGGGAAGTTTTTCGAGGCTGCAATCAGCGTTGCACTTCTGGTGATCGCCAACACCATCACTTCCGTCACAGGCCTCTGAACCATTCTTCTTCCCATCGCCACAGTAGGGAAGCGCCTCGAGGGTACAGTTGGAGCTACACTTTTGATGATCCCCAAGGCCATCCTTCCCGTCACAGGTTTCGGCATTCTCCTTTTTCCCGTTGCCACAGTAGGGCAGATTCACGAGCGTGCACTGGGCGGAGCAGCTTTGATGAAAGCCAACGCCGTCTGTCCCATCGCACTCTTCACCGCTTTGCCTTTTCTGGTCGCCACAAAAATCAAGATTGACCAGAGCGCAGGTGCTCGAGCAGACTTGATGATCTCCCACACCATCTTTCCCATCACACGCCTCTGAGCCCCCCTCATCATTCGTCGACTGTTTCTTGCCATCGCCACAGTAGTTGAGATTCTTCAGCGTACACTGAGCGCTGCACGTCTGATGGGGCCCAACGCCGAGGCTGCCATCGCACTGCTCATCGGGAGACTCCAACTTTCCATTGCCACAATACGATCGAGGTTCGAGCTGGCAGCTTGCGCTGCAGCCATCTCCACTGAGATTGTTGCCGTCATCACACTGCTCTTGCAACTCCACAGCACCGTTGCCACAGGACCTGGGAAGGAAACTCAGTGTGACATTCGCTTCCTGGCCGAAGTTGGCATAGTACTGACGGCTGAAATCACCGTAATAGGAGTACTGATAGCCGCAGTAGATTCTGGCCGTAGTGGTGCCCCCTTTCGAAAGGATCACTTTCGTGAGTTGGCGACCGCTTTGCGTGCTCGTAGGGCTTGGGGACATACCGATGTTCTGGCCATAGGGGGTGCTGGTTTGGAGGCATGAATAATTCAGCTGCACCTGGTCGAGCGTCACCAGCATGCTGCTGTCGAGGCGCAGATCAACGGAATCGTTTCGATTCCCTCCACCGCTCGAGATGCCACCGGTGCTCTCCAACAGATAATAAGCCTTGACCTTCACGGTGAGCGGTGAGCTTTGCGCTCCGGTATCGGTTCTGGTCAGGCTCAGGGTGAAGGTCTGATCAGCACTCTTCGTGAAATCCTGAGCAAACTGAAGGCTCACCGTGCCGGCGCATCGGCCATTGCCACCCTTGCTCAGGCGAAAAGCAAAAGCAGTCGTGGAAGCGGGAAGCGTCTCACCAAGATAACTGGTGACACAATCGCCGGCCAGAATGTGAAACTTCGCAAAGTTCCCGCCACCGGTGATTTGCAGAGGAACCTCCGAGGCAGGGCTTCCCGCGTTGACCGCAAAATCATAGCTCGCCTCTGCGCCTTGCTCGACTTGGGTTGGCCCGCTGAGATACAAAGGAACTGAATTCGGAATCACGTTGGACTGGAGCTGATGCCACACAAGGCTGCCCATTTTCGCCAGGCCAAGCCCTGCCCAGATCACGATGATCACCAGGGCGACACCCTTGAGACCGGAATAGAAATGTTGGTCGGACTTCATATTAAATTGATAAAAGTTCCATCACGATTCGAACAAAATCCTTGCGCGAAATGAGGGCGCCGTAATCCTCAGAATAGCGAATACTGGCAAGCTCAAGGACTTTGGCATACTTACGATACCATTCTGTCATGCGTTTTGTTTTGTCGGTCGCATCCAGTAATAATTTCTCCATATCAGCTGATGCCACACGGAAGGTCTCGATGATGATCTTGTAGGCTTCAGCATTGTTGATCTTCTTGTCCGGTTTGTAGCTGCCGTCCGGATAGCCGCTGACGATCTCTGCGCGGCTGGCCAGCTGGACGAAGGAAGCGAACCACGGCGTGTCTCCACGGGCGCCATAGCGAAGATCAGAATACGAGATTTGACGATTGGCTTTTGCTCCGGCTTTCAAGGTCGCCTCCATGGTCGTGAAATCTTTGTCCGAAAGTTTTTTCAAACTTTTGAGCACACCCACGGTCAGGATCTTGGCCGCCTCCGCACGGTTGATAAGCTGCAGGGGGGAGAAGTATGTCTTGCCATCCCTCCCCGTGCCCGTGATGATGCCGCGTTTTTTCGCATCACAGATGAGACCCCAGTCGCGATCCGACATCTGGCTGATGGGATCGTCGAAGCAGTAGACAAAGGCTGCCGGCGCCGCTCCCTTCATGGGAGAGACGACAGGGGCGGATGTTTCACACACGCTGTACTGATACGCCCCGCATGCATCACTGCTGGATTTTGTCGCCAGACTTTGTCCTGCCGGACAACTCGTAGGAATGCTGGGTCGCGTACACGTCGGAGTCGGAGGTGTCACCTTGGTGTTGATACTGAAATTCAGCGGAACATCTCCATTGGACTGAAAGCCTGATGTTCCATTCCCAGAGGAAGGCACCCAGCCAGGCTGCGAAGAACTCTGGCTCTGAACCGTGGAACTGCCCAGCAGTTGAGCTTTGAAAAAAGGAAAGATCTGAGGAAACAAAGCGCCGAGAAGAAAACCCAGCAAGCCAAGTCCGAGAAGCCCCAGGAGCAGGAGTTCAAATCTTTTTTTCGAATGCCGACGGTTGAGCTTCCTCATGGAATGAAATTAAGGTTGGAGGAAAACAAGGCTATCCTTCAGCAAGGAAGCCATGATGTTGATGGGGAGAGTATTCGGATCGGCCTGGACCGTGAGCTGAAGAAGGGGATATGTGGTAGTGGTCGTCGTCGCTTTCCCGAGGAGCTCTTTGAACTCCGCATGGATGGTGGTGCTGACATTGTCCGACTGGGTGGACAACTGCACAAGCATGGTGGGCGAAGCAGCATCAGCTTTTTTCGTGTCAAGAATCTTGGCGTTGGAGAGGCGTAAATTCAATGTACCACCGATAATCTCTCGCGGAACTTGAAAGGTGCAGAGAGCGGTGTTGGTGTCCGTGCGAAGCGGTCCACAATTGAAGCTGAAGGGGAAATTCTTTGCGTCCACGGGTTTTGGAGCAGGTACTGGGCTTGGCGTTGGAGGATTCGGGACGCAGGTATTGTAGCTGCCACACAGTTCATCAATTTTTTTCAGAACCTGCCCTTCAGGACATGAATTGACACTTGTCTTCAGCAAACAAGGTTGTGGCGTGACAGGGTTCGGGGCACAGGTATTGTAGCTGCTGCAGTGATCCAGGCTGATGCTCTTGAGAGCTTGACCCGCTGGACAGGATTTAATGTCCGGCATGAGCGGGCAAATGTAAATCGGTTGGGGCGGGAGAGGGGGCGGTTTGATCCCGGAGAAATCGCCAACACCATAGCAGTAGAGCGCTGCTGGTTCGTTGCAGGGCTTTGTCCCAGCTTCCAGCCATGCCTTGTCCATACTCGTCGCCAGACCCGTCATACCGGCAACAAACTTCGATCCATCGCTTGGTCTTTTGCAAAAATCAGACGCCACTCCTCCATCCGCTCTTGAGCCGGTCCAAACCTTCGGGGAAAGGGTTATGATGGGGAGCCGTGGTCGGAGCATTCCCGAGACAACAGAACCGATCCAACTCGGTGGCAAAGATCCTGAGACAACTGATCCGGATAAAATCCGAGAAGACACCGTTGTCGACAAAAAATTCCCTGGCAAACCTGGCAGCAGCAATGGGGAAAGAACGGATCCTGACAAGATCCGAGGGAGCATCAACGAAGACAAAAAATTTCCAGGCCAGAATCTTGCGGCAACCGCGATGTCCAAAATCATCCGAAGCTTTTCCGTGACATTGACTGGAGCTTCAAGCTTGCCGCTGAAAAGATCGGCTTTTGTCTTCGCAATGCGAGTGCCATCGAGAAGATGATAGGGAGCAGGAAGGTTCAGATCACCGACCTTCGCGGTATCATCGCTCAAAAAAGCTTTCCATGTCTTGATGCCAGTTCTCGCCGGAAGATTGGTGCCATCGGCCGCAGCCTGACACTTCGCATTCGCCCCATCAAGACCGCCAAGGTTGGCATTGAAACTTTGCTCCGTGACGAAGAAGGTCGTACTCTCCGCGCCACAAACCTGGGTGACAGCAGGGGGTGGCAAAACCGCGGCACCGCTATTCGGAATACAGTAACTGTAAGGAGCGCAATGATCGACTGGGGTCGTTTTCATGATTTGCCCATCAGAGCAAGAATTCACGCCTTGAGGACAAACATAAGTCGGGGGTGACGGCGGAATGGTGCCTCCTGTTGGGGGAGGAAGGGTGGAGGATGGTGAACCCGTCCCGCAAGGATCTGCCACTTCCTCTGGCTTCAGGAACGTCAGCTTTCCCACGCTATCATGCTGGTAGAAAAAATCCGATTCTTCGCCCGGAGGAATACTGGGGTCGAAGGGATCGGTGAGCTCATGATGAAAAAGAATCTTCATCAATGCCGGATGGGTTCCATCCCAGGCCATGATTTGATCAAGCGAATAGTTGTAATTTTCAACGTCCGCCATGACGTAGATGATCGTCAGCCAGCCCGTGCCCTGAAGGTCATCCTGATTGTAATTGACGAAAATCGGATCCACGGTTTGCCGAACTTTCTCTGCCTTCAGAACTTTGAAATCGTCATGAGTCGTGGAGGACTTTTGGTAGCGCCCAACAATGAGCGTGCCGAGATAGGTCGTGGAGGGAAGCTCAGGATTAGCGCCAGCACCGGTCACATGAAAAAGCTTGATTTTAAGCACCCCTGGCTGGGGAAATTCCACGCCATCCTGATCACCGCTATGCCCCTGGTCGTTGCGGGCCCATTCGGTATCAACGCTGTCGCCAATTTTGACCGCGGAATGATCCTTGTCGGAAACAAAGTGCGGCGCCGCGTCAGCGCTCACGGGAATATCACCGCAGTGCGCAGCGCCATAATCGAACTGATGAACCGTCGGCTTTGGACATTCGGCAATAGGGGGTGGGGGCGGAAGAGCGCAGCTGCAGTTTTGAAGATTGCAAATATTTCCGGCAATAGGGCAAGCAATACCAACCTCGCACTGTTCGTTGGGTTGATTGATGACCTTGTCTCCGCAGACGGGTGGGGGGGGTGGTAGAGAAATATCGAAAATATAATCTGCAGAATAATTTTGAGCCACCGTCTCCGTTCCATCTGGATTAATAATTTTTTTGGCTCCACTCCCCATAATTTCCAGCCGTGATTTGTCACTGGTCTCAAAATTCAAGACAAGTTGAATGTGCTTTTTATAGGTTGTCCCACTGGGGGTATAGCTTTTCACATAACGACTGTCCGACAAAGTTCCTCCTTTTGGGATGTATCCTTCAGAAACAGAATTGTCTGAAGAAAAATTAACCCGGAACATATCACCGGAAGCAAAATAAAGCATCAGATAAGGAGAATTCATCCCTGAAATATTCGGATCATTTGACGAGACGTCGTATCCGAGAGTTGTGGTTGGCGCAGAAGCGGAAGAAGAAGTGGTGAGAACTACCCCATCGATCATGACATTATTATCAGACGGGTTTTTGTCATTCAAGGTAACGACTGCTGTTTGAACCAGATCAGGCGGAACCACCTGCCCCTTCAAAAATCTCCATGCCGACGATGAAGGGCCACGGAAAAGGAAAATCAGGAGGAAGAGAACGAGCGCTGAGCCGAGGATGAGAGAAAATCTTTTCAAGAGAATAGCGGTTAGCGTTGAGCGTTTAGCGGTTAGGGGGAGAAGGGAGTCTTTTTATCATCGTAATTAACATCTTTTGGACTTCTTCGAGGAGAGATTCTGATTTTTGGAATACAATTTGAGGATAAAGATCTTTTGAAATAATGATTTGAGTTTCGAGCTCTGCCGCCGATGCGTCTGCGATACTTAAGAACTGTATATATTCTCTAATATTTTTTCTTTTATACCCCTCGGCTATGTTGGAAGGAATGGAAACGCCTGCCCTGCGCATCTGACTGACTAATCCATAAAGTTCCGATTTTGGAAATTGTTCTGTTACCTTGTAGAGCTCTTTTACCATTTCTATTGATCTTTGCCATACCGTAAGTTGTTTAAACGACTGAACATACATAGACGAATTGCTAAACCCTAAACCCTAAA
>CAZWLI010000175.1:0-3734 GCA_964634525.1 uncultured Candidatus Peribacteria bacterium
GAGGCCGCGGCCTTGCGCCAGAGCGACTCGAACGAGTACGTCCGGCGCTCGATGGAGTCGATGGCGATCCATGTGGCGGCGATGCTGGAGCTCAAGGCCCAAGGCTCGATCGTCTTCGATTACGGCAACAACATCAGGCGCATGGCCTTCGACGCCGGGGAGAAACGGGCCTTCGAGATCCCGGGTTTCGTGCCGTCCTACATCCGACCGATGTTCTGCGAGGGTAAGGGGCCCTTCCGCTGGGCGGCGCTCTCGGGTGATCCGAAAGACATCCTGCGCCTGGACGAAGAAGTCCTGAAAACCTTTCCCGAAGATGAGTCGCTGCGACGATGGATCACCTTGGCGCAGAAAAAAGTGCCGTTCATCGGGCTGCCCACCCGCGTCTGCTGGCTTGGATATGGCGATCGGGCGAAATTCGGCCTTCGCATCAATGAATTGGTAGCAAGTGGCGAGATCAAGGCTCCGATTGTGATCGGGCGAGATCATCTGGATTGCGGTTCTGTGGCTTCTCCGAATCGAGAGACGGAAGGCATGAAGGATGGCTCCGATGTGGTCGCGGACTGGCCTCTTCTGAATGCGCTCGCCAACACCGCTTCGGGAGCTGACTGGGTCTCCATCCACAATGGTGGAGGGGTTGGCATTGGCAAGTCCACGCACGCTGGCATGGTGATCGTGGCGACGGGCACAAAGGAAAAATCAGAGCGCCTGCAGCGTGTGCTGACGATCGACCCAGCCCTTGGCATCATGCGCCACAGCGATGCGGGCTATGAGAAGGCGATAGCGGTGGGCAGGGAGAAGGGGGTAAAGATTCCGGGCTAGTACAAAAATCCAAAGAGGTAGAGCGGAATTGTTCGGCTATCTCCGACCAGGATATTGTCTTTCACGACCCGTAAAGATTCTCGAAGAGGTGTTTTTTTATTTTTCCCTCCAATTTCAAAGGTCAAGGCCCCGACCTGAAAATCACCCTTCTCGCCACCATAGGTGACCCCTTGTCCAATATTTTCCAGGCTACTCAGAAAAAAGAGTTCCCGAAGAGTTCCTTTGTTGACGGATTTTCCGATGGAGGCAACCAAAGCGGAGTAGAGCGAGGGGTTATCGAGGTAGATTTTTTCCGGTTTTCGGATCAGTGCTGAATCGGTCTTATGCGAAAATAGCAGGCGTACAAGCCCCGTTTCTTTGAGGATCTTCAGATAATGCAGGATTGTTTTATCATCAATGCCAAGATTTTTTGCAAGACTATGGACATTGATCGTTCCCGGAGGAGTCGTCGCGGAAAAAAGCAGTATTTTTTTAAACAGTTGAAGATTTTGAGTTTTCAGCTGATAAAATCCCGCAATGTCGGTAAAAATCGTTTTTTCAACAACATTGACCATTTTCTCTTTAAAAAGGGCGGAAGAATCAAAGCCGAAAGGGTAATAGCCATGGTCCAGATACTTTTCGAAAAATCCGAGTATTTTCTCCGTGCGGGCTAATTTTTTTGAGATTTTTTGATGATCGGAGAGCAGCTCTTGGAAAGGAAAGGTTGGGAGAGATTTGCCGGTCTGAAAAGAAAGATATTCACGAAAGGAAAGTCCGCTCAAATGATGAATCGTACCGCGTCTCGAGAGGTCATAACGGCCTTTGACGAGATCGAGACTTGAACTTCCGGAAAAAACAACGGTCACATCGGGAAAACTATCATAGATATTTTTGAGTTCTTGATTCCAGCCGGGATATTTGTGAATTTCGTCAATAAAAAAATATCGGATATCTTCCTTTTTGACGAGTTCTTCGACCATATCCCAGAGCTTGATGACGGAAAATCCGATGTGATCGGCAGAGCAGTAAAAAGCCTTCAGGGGGTCGAGACGATTCCTGATGAGCTGGAGCATCAGCGTG
Organism: uncultured Candidatus Peribacteria bacterium; assembly: GCA_964634525.1. GTDB lineage: Bacteria > Patescibacteriota > Gracilibacteria > JAUYGZ01 > JAUYGZ01 > CAZWLI01. Next base: position 1,879 of record CAZWLI010000175.1, read on the forward strand.
GTTTTCCCAACACCTCGAGGGCCGATGAGGCCGATCAATCGATCGGAAAAAGTAAAGGAATCGTACAGATACCGAAAGGTTTTGACCTCCGGCCCCTCGATCAGACGCTGATACGTTTCTTTGAGTGTTTGTAGGGCTTCCATAGCAAATCCATTTTTATGGAATAGACTCCTAAATATATATACTATATATGGAGTATAGTCCAAAAGAGTGATTTCCACAAGGGGAAATGAGGCCCTTTCGCCCGAAGCAAAGAGCTGATAGATTGGGAGCAATTTCATGACCCCTCTTGGGCTCCGGCACTCTCGTAGGATCTTTTAAAAAATCATAGGATACAAAACCCCCGGTTTTTCCACAATGTCTCGGCTGATGACGAAGGATTTTTGAAACCCAAGTGTTTTCGCGAGTTTTTTGACATTTCGACCATCGGACTCGGTAGCCCGGAGCTTGATTTCAAAAGCCATTTTTTTATCAAGAATGAGATCAATTTCAGCCGTGTTATGTTTATTGTAAAAACTCAAATGTCCGTACGGAGAAAGCTGATTGACCACGGCGTTCTCAAAAAGTTGGGCATCGTTTACGGAACCCACTGCCGAAAGAAGACCGGTATCGGTGAAATAGACTTTTTTTCCTCCGGCGACCGATCGGTCGATACTCTTGGAATATTTTGGAAGAAGTTTTATAAAAAAAGTACTCTGAAGAAATTCCAGATAGGAATACACTTTGCCGCGATCGAGGGAAAGCTCGCTTGAAATTTTACTGATATCAAGCATCGAGCCGACTCGCGGGACTAAAAGCAGAATGAGGTCACGGAGATCTTTAATATCCTTGTAGTCCGAAAGCAGTTTGAGATCTTTTTCAAAAAATGAACTGAGAATATTTTTGAGAATTTGCCGTTTTGTTGCTCGGTTGGGAGTTATGACAACCTCTGGGAATCCGCCAAAATGGAGATACTCATCATACTCTTCGGTGAAAGGTATCGCATCGATGGCCTTTTGCTTCAGCTTTTTTTCAAGGCCCTCCTCTTGCGTCTGGCGTAAAGGTATTTTTCCTCTGAAATAGAGAAATTCTTGAAATTGGAGTGGTGGAAGTTCATACAGGAACTTTCTCCCGGTGAGAGATTCGGGAAAAAGATTTCTGAGATAAAAGCTGGAAGATCCCGTCACGATGAATTTGACTCCGTAATGATCGATCAGAACCTTCATGACTTTGGTTACTTCTGGAAAATTTTGGATCTCATCCAGGAAAACAAAGAGCCTTTCTTCTTTTCCACCGGAGAGGCTTTTGAGCCTGGCGTAAATTGTTTTGTAATCGATTTCTTCAAAGATTTTCTGATCGAAGGGATTGTCAAAGTCGAACCAGAGTTTTGCCTTGTCTCCGAGCTCATCGTAGACCTGCCGCATGAGTGTCGTTTTTCCGACTTGTCTCATGCCCGTAATAATCAGGGCATTTTTATGCTTCAGCTTTTTTTGAATTTCGGTAAAAAGAAATCTTTTTTTCATGTTTCTATTTTACTACAAAAATGCGCATTTTTGTAATAAAATGTCAACATAGATTCGGCTGGGCGGTGGGCAGGGAGAAGGGGGTGGGTATGCCGGGCTTGAAGGGTTGAAGAACGCCCTTTTTGTTGAGTGAAGGGTAAATTTTGTGTATCATCGTGAAGCTTTACCATGAGGATATGACATTTCAAGCAAAACATCAGGGGAAATGGGTTGCAGCTAAAAATGATAAAATCATTGCTGTTGGTAAGAGTCTGAAAAAGCTTATGCAGAAGGTCAAAAACCACGGAGATTTTAAATTTAGCTTAGTTCCGAAAGGCTTTATTGCCGGCTAAAGAACTATGAGATTTACCTACT
>CAZWLI010000176.1:0-4907 GCA_964634525.1 uncultured Candidatus Peribacteria bacterium
CCAAGAACGATCCAAGATCATCGATCACCTGATGGGTCGGGCCGTCTTCCCCGACGGAAAGGCCACAGTGGGTCGATACCATTTTGACATTCGTGCGGTTGATATCATTGACCCGAGCTTGATCCTTGGCGCGGCTGGTCATGAAGGCTCCGAAGGTGGAGCAAAAAGGAACCAAGCCGGCAAGACTCATGCCTCCCGAGCAGCTCACCATGTGCTGCTCCGCAATGCCAACATCAAAAACGCGATCAGGGTAAGCTTTTGCCATGATATCGGTCTTCACCGATCCTCCAAGATCCGCGGTGAGCGCGACAACGGAGGGATTCAGATCTGCGAGTTCCTTGAGCGCGTTGCCATAGGCAGATCGGCAATCCGTCTTGATCTCAGCGGTTAAAACTTTTGACTTTCCTGCCAAAATCAAAGGAGGATGCTTTTCAAGCGCAAAGGGCGGAAGGGGTTTCCACTTGAGCTCATGCTGAATGAAATCGCTGATTTGCTTTTCCTCCGCAGGGGCCACAACGAGTTGGGAAAGCGCTCGATCAGCTTGCTCCGGAGAAGGCGCCACGCCGTGCCAATTGAAGGTATTGTTGATCGAATCCTGTTCCATAAAATCAACGCCTTTACCCATCAGCGTCCTGCCAAGAATAAGGGTTGGGGCCATTTGACTTTGGCTCGCTTCATGAAGTGCCGACCAGAGCTTCTGGAAGTCGTGTCCGGCAACATCGATGACATTCCAGTGGGCAGAACGGAAAATCGCCGGAATATCGATGGGCATAATTTCCTTCAAAGGCCCCGAGAGCTGAATCTGATTATAGTCACAAAAAACAATCAGATTGTTCAGCTGATATTTGTTTGCATAGTGCATCATTTCGTAAACCTGACCCTCTTGAGCTTCGCCATCGCCGAGGAGTGCGTAGATTTTTTCGGCACTTTTGACCGCTTTGCCTGCGTGGGCAAAGCCTGCAGCGGCAGAGACCCCGATTCCGAGTGGTCCAGTGCCATACCAGACTCCTGGCACATGACGGGTAACATGACCCTCGTAGATGGACCCCGCCTGACGAAAGGTCGAAATAACATCCTTCTTGGAAATGACTCGGAGCTCAGCGAGGATGCTGTAGACGGCCGGGGAAATATGACCATTGGAGACCACCACCTTTTCTCCCGTCTGACTGATGACAAAGGTGTAGAGAAGGCTGAGATAATCGATCGATGAAAGCGAGCCTCCGGGATGACCGGACTGGGATTGCTTCACCATCTCGATAATCGTCCGACGAGCTGCCGTACTGAAGGCCTTCAAAAAAGCGAGATGATCATGGCTAAGAGCTTGGCCAAGTTTTGGCGTCTTCATGAGAAGAAAAAGTGAAAAAAATCAGGCTCATCCTATCACCATTTTGACTTGCGTTGGAAAATCTCATTCCTTAGATTGTGGAATGTCGTAGTATTATATAATCATCTTTTATGCTCGATGCAACTTTTCTTGACCTATCTCCGGAAGAAATCCAGAAAAGGAACCTTCTGCTGAAAAGAGACCGAGAAGCCGGCTATCCCAGCAAGTCTTTTGGAGAGAAGCTCATTCCCCTGATCCGCGACGACAAGAGCATTCGAGCCATCACCGTTTGTTTTGCTGATCTGGAAGGCAAGCTTCACCTGCTCGACTACAACAAAGATTTTTTCTTGAGTTCGCTCGACAACCTCACCTTCGACGGCTCTTCTATCCGTGGATTTACCGAACAAAAACAATCGGACCTTCGACTCTATCCGGACTGGAGCAGCTTTCGCTGGGTTCCTTCGAGCATTTTTGGAGCCGGAAAAGTCCTGATCTTTGGCCGCATTGCAAATCAAGATGGGAGCACCTATGAGGGAGACCTGCGATCCAAGCTTTCAGACTTTCTCGATGGACTGCGAAGAGATAAAAAAATGAGCGTTGTGACAGCACCGGAGATTGAGGGGTTTTTGCTCCAGGGGATCGATGCAGAGCAAGGCTATCGAGAAGACAAGCCTTACGAGCTGGTGACCAAAGGCGGTTACTTTAGCGCGCTCCCGCTTGATACGCTGAGGCAGTTCATCGATACCTTCGCGAAAACTCAGCTCATGATGGGTTTTGAAAATGAAAAGGATCACCCGGAAGTCGCACCATCTCAGTTTGAGCTGAACTACCGCTATACCGAAGCCCTCGGTGCAGCTGATCAGATTTTGCTCTACAAGCTCCTCGCTCGGCAGATTGCCAAAAGCATGGGGCTCACCGTATGCTTCCTGCCAAAACCTCTCACCGGAATCAACGGAAGTGGCATGCATACGAATATGTCGCTGTCCGAAAATGGGAAAAATATTTTTTATGACAACACAGATCCGGATAATCTTTCGCGGATGGGGCGTCAGTTTGCTTGCGGGATTTTGAACCATGCCAAAGAACTCTGCCTCGCGATTAACTCGAGCGTGAATGCCTACCGCCGTCTCGATCCACACTTCGAAGCCCCGAATGAGATCAAAATGTCGGCCAAAGATCGAGGCTCCATGATCCGAATTCCCGTCGGCAATGAACGATCCGCGCGCATTGAGGTGAGGATCGTCCCACCGGATGCGAATCCATACCTCGTCCTCTACAGCCTCTCCAAGGCTGGGCTGGATGGCATTGAAAAACAGATGGGCCTGCCGCCTGGAGAGATCGAAACCCTTCCTGGCTGTATTCAAGATGCCTTTCCTGATTTTCAGAACAGCAGCTTTATGAAGCAAATCCTTGGAGAAAGCGTTCACAACAAATACCTTCGTCTCAAAGAGGAGGTTGCCAATCGCTGCCCCAGAGAGCTGGGAACTTTTGTGAAAACCACGGAAATCCTCTTTCATCATGAGGTGAGAAATCAATATCTCTGGCAAAGGTTCTAAGCGGAAGGTATCATAAAAAAGATCTTCATTTTTTTACTTTCATTGCCCATGTCAGACCAACACTTCACAACGATATTCACCGATGGAAATTTCGCCTCGAGTGTGCTCGAAGCTTCCAAACAAAAACCAGTTCTTGTTGATTTCTACGCAACCTGGTGCGGCCCCTGCAAAGCCCAAGCGCCCATCATTGAAGAAATTGCCAAAGAAATGGGTGAAAAAGCCGTGATTGGAAAAATCGATGTGGATGAACATCCTGAAAACGCCCAAAAATATCAGGTGATGGGCATTCCGGCACTCAAACTCTTTCGAAATGGAGAAGTCGTTGAAGAATTCACCGGCCTTCAGCAGCGAAACACCATCAGTGAAGCCATTCAGAAACACCTTTAGCGGGAGGGATTGTGAAACTCTTCAAGAGCACTCTGAAACTCTAGCTCGTAGATATAGAGAAGAGTTGAGATAAAAACCACCACCAGGGGACCTATGATCAGGCCCGGGACTTTAAAAGCATAGAACCCTCCGGTCACGGCAAGAAAAAGAATAAGCGGATGAATTTTGACGCTATCCTTTAAAAGAAAAGGGCGCAAAATATTATCGCTGGTCGAAATCATAATGGCTCCCCACAAGAGTATAAAAATTCCTGCGCTATATTTCCCGAGGATAATGTAGATAATTCCCATGGCTGCCCAAATGATAGCTGCGCCGATAAAAGGAATGAAACTCGCAAACATGGTGATCACGCCCCAGATAAAAGGCGAGGGCACCCCAATGATGGCAAAACCGATCGTTGCCAAACTTCCCTGAATGAAGGCGATCAGAAGGCTGACGACAATCCAGGAATAGCAAAGATTTGAAAACCGCTTGCTGATCTGCCGTTCGTGAAGGGCGTTGATGGGAAGTAAGCGAAACGCATAATTGGTGAAATCATTGCCATCGATGAGAAGATAAAAGAAGGCAATGAAAAAAACGACCAGCTGCACGATCCAATCCGCAGCACCGCTGAAGGTAAGCTTGATGAAGCCAATGGTGTAGGCAGAAATTTGTTGAACGAAAGGAGGAATATTCTCCAATACTTTCACAAGAATTTCGGACAACGAGGTATTGATGTAGGGAATATTTTTCACCATCTCGTTGAGGCTGGTGACGGTTTGGTTGACGAGGTTGGTAAACTGCTGCTGATCGGTGAGGAAATCCAGTCTTTGCAGCTCAAAATTATCGGTGAGGAGTTTCGTCACGCTCACCACCTCGCCTATGGCGAGATAAATCGCAAAGGAAATCAGGGCAAGGACAAGAAAAAGGAGAAAAAAACAGGTGAGCAGTGAGCTCAAGCCTTTGCTTTTGGTCTTGCGAAGGAGCCAATGATACGCGGGAGAAAAAACAACGGCAAAAATAGCCGCAAACAGGACCGGAACAAAGACACCCTCAACCACGCTATATCCCAACACAAAGGCGAAAACGGCAAAAAAGAAAAAAATAATGCCGCCAAAGAGCTCTGTACTTCGATGTTGCATAAAAAAATAACCTCAAGATCCATTGAAGCACAAACTCCTAGTATTGTCGAAATAACCCTGTCACCACCCCTTGAATATTGAGAGAACGTGTTGGAGTAATATCCGAGTGACGAGGGCTTTCCGCCTTGAGGTACCAAGCGCTGCCTTTTTTCATCAGACGCTTCACAGTCGCTTCCTCTTCAACGAGTGCGGCAACCACATCGCCTTCTTTTGGCTTTTTCCCGGCGTCAACAATCACAAGGTCTCCCTCCACAATGCCGGCATTTTCCATGCTGGAGCCGCGAATTCTGAGAAGGAACGATCGCTGAGGGGAGGAGACCATACTTTCCGGAAGCGCCACCATCTCTTCCGTTTCTTGCGTGAAGTTGGGAGATCCCGCCTGGATCGATCCGAGCAAAGGAACCGTCACGAGGGCTGGACGCTCTGACGCCGGCAATCGAAATCCCCTATTCTTCAGCATTTCGAGATTCCCCTTTCGGCAAAGCTGCTTCACGAACTGGGTGACGCTATTAATGGATT
>CAZWLI010000177.1:0-13432 GCA_964634525.1 uncultured Candidatus Peribacteria bacterium
ACGCTTGCTTCGAATGTATTTTTGTTTATGTTTAAGATGCAGCAATTTTTTATATGGAACTTCTTTTCCCTGAACTCAGTTACGAAATAGCAGGCTGTTGCTTTCGAGTCCACAATGCTCTTGGAAGATTTTGCAAAGAAAAGCAATATGCAGATGCTCTGGAGAAAGAACTACAAAAAAGAAATATTCTCTACAGAAGGGAGCTAAATCCAGTAACTGAAAATAATGATTCGCAAGGAGGGAATAGGCTTGATTTTCTTATTGAAGAAAAAGTGATTATCGAACTTAAGGCAAAAAAATTTGTAAATCGTCAAGACTATTATCAAATACAAAGATATTTGAGTTCAGCAGGATTGGAGCTTGGACTTCTTGTAAATTTTAGAAATACTTATCTGAAGCCGCAAAGAGTCCTCAATCCGAAGCTTTTCATCCATTCGTAGCATTCGTAGATTCGGATGTGTCTTTGCTTTATTCGGATCGCCATTCGTAGGATCCGTAGATTCGTATGTGCTTTTTGTATTATTCGCATCGCCTCAGTCCCTCTGCACGTACTTACTCCACCCATTATTGAGTGAAAAGGCCACCATCTTGCCAAAGATTTTTTGGACAAAACGAGGAATGAAGAAGGGGCGATCTTTTTTCAGGAATTTGCCGTGGGTGTTGTGGGCGGGGTCGAGCACGCGGGCTGCTGCATAGTCGCCGCAGAAAGTCGCCCAGGGAAGGCCCACGCAGCCGATCACGTATTGAATATGAGCATTCGCGGGATCTTCGTCCAGGATCGGGATTAGGTCCTTGGTCGTGTCGATGCGGCCGGGCCAGTACTGGATGAATTCGTGGTCGCTGAGGAAGGGAAAGCGCTTCCTAAATTCCTTGATCACGCCGGTGATGACGCGTGGCGAAGTGACATCCGCGGGGAGGAACGTGGTGATCGCCGATCCCCCACCGAGCAGCAGGCGGTTGTCGCCCGTGAGGCGGTAGTAGGTGTAGACGAGCTTGGAGTCCCAGCACATGAACTGACCTGCGGGGAAAAGCTGATCGCGCTCTTTGCTGTTCAGCGGTTCGCTCACGGAGAGGAAAGTCTGAGCATGATAGGAGAAGTCCGAGAAGGGGCTGAAATGATCGCGCATTTTATCAATGCACACGATGATGTTTTTTGCCTGCACAGAGCCCATGTGCGTGGAGGCGGTGTGATTCGTGATCTCCGTTACGGGTGTACCCTCGAAAACCTTCACCCCTTTTTCGATGAGCACCTTTTTGAGACCCTGGGCGTAGAGCAAGGGATTAATGCCGTAAGTATCCTGGTAGTGAATGCCGGCCGTGTAACCCTTGCCAGGATTTTTTGCCTTCAGAGCATCTCCTTCGTAGACCTTCGAGGGGTAGCCGAGTTTCTCGCGCTCTTTGGCTTCTTCGTAGACTTCTTCTTTCCCACTCTTTCCAATACCGAGGAAGAGGCTGTCTTGCTTCAGCAGGTCGCACTCGAGCTTGTACTGTCGAATGTTTTCGACAATCATCTTCACGCCGTCGGCCGCCATGCTCCAGACCTTCGCGGCGTCTTCATGGCCATAGCGACGCACCAGCTGGTGGAGCTCCAGCTCTGAGTCGGGTGTCAGAAATCCAGCACTTTTTCCGGTTGAACTTCCGCCACAAATATTCTTCTCCAGCAGCACGACTTTCTTCCCTTCATTCGCCAGTCGCAGCGCGGCATGCAGGCCGGCCATCCCGGCGCCGATCACGAGCACGTCGGTTTCGATCTGCTCCATCAGGGGCGCGGCAAAATGCGTGGAGGTTCCCAGCAGGGTCGTGTACCACCAGTTTTGCAATATGAGTGAGTTGTCGATGTCGGGCATGGTTGCAAAGTAAATAGCAAAAAAAAGACTACCTTGCTTTTTTGCTTTGTGAAAGATAATCTGAAGATACTTTCTTATTCATCTTATGATAACCCAGGCTCGATTTGTTAACCTCAAGGATTGGCGAGAGAATATGCACACCTATTGGGAAAAATCGAAGGGGAAACAAATCCGGTTTATTGTGTGTAAACATAGTAAACCCATGTTCGAAGTTAAACCTTTGTACAGCCAGATCATGAGTCATGTGGAGGATTTTGATATCACGGCTTTCAATGCCAGTTCATCATCTTTTGATTTTTTGAAAGACGAGCCAGATCTTTATTCGGTAAAGGATCTTAAAGAAAAAGCATGATTTTTGAAAAAGGAGAGATTGTTCTCACCCCATTTCCTTACGCTGATTTATCACAGAATAAAGTTCGGCCTGCACTCATTATTTCTCGGGAAGAAAAATTAGACAAGAATTTGACAATTGCTTTTATTTCGAGCGTTATCCCGGAGTACGTGAAGCAATCTCAGATAACTTTGAGAGAAGACGATAAGGATTTTGAGCTCACGGGTCTCAGCAGAAGATCGGTTATTCGATGTGATAAATTGGCGACCATAGATCGTTCAATTATTCTTGGGAAAATGGGGAAATTGTCCGACCCCCTTTTGGAGCACGTTAATCTTGCTTTGCGATACTACCTCCAACTCGCATGAGAAGATTTCTCACTCTCATCAGCTGTCTTGCGATCATCTCACTTTGGCTCCAAACAGAGCTTGGAGCCGGCACTTTGTTCCCCCTTGCAAGGGGGCTAGGGGGTCCCAGGGTCGTCATCAACGAAATCGCTTACCGGGGCACCGAGAAGTCCGGGAATGATGAATGGATGGAGCTTTTTAATCCCGGGCAGGAAGTGGTGGACTTTGCTGGCTGGAAATTGCTTCTCGGCGAAAAAGAAATCAAGCTGAAGGGAAGCATCGCGCCACAGAGTTATTTTCTCCTGGAGCGCACGGACGATCAGACCCTGCCGGAGATCAAAGCTGACCAGATTTACACGGGTTCGTTGTCTGATGATGGAGTGGTGTTGAAATTGCTGAATGCGCAGGGTGAGGTGGTGGACCAGGTGAGCAAGTGGTATGTTAGCTTGAAGGACCTGCCCGCCGTGTCGGGTCGACCAACCATGAATCGGGTGGATCCGATGAAAGGCGGAGATGAGGCGGGGAATTGGGGTGTTGGGAAGGGAACGCCACGAGAAAAAAATTCGAAATCCGAAATTCTAAATCCTAAACAAATCCAAAATCCAAATGAACAAAAAAAAGAAAAGATAAAAAAAGGAGCAAGTGATAATAGTCCTGAAGATCCTAAGGCTCCTAACGTTCCTAACGTTGTTAACCTTCTTGTTTCCCGCTTCCTCGCCAATCCCAAAGGCAAGGACGAAGCGGCGGAGTGGATCGAAATTAAAAATATCGGAAGCGAAGCCGAGAGTCTCAGCGGCTGGAAGCTCGACAACCGGGAGGGGGGGTCGAAGGTCTATCCCCTCTCCGGCCTGGTGAAGCCGCTGCAAATCCTTCGCATTGGTTCGAAGCAGAGCCGCATCAGTCTTCGCAACAGCGCAGATCAGATCCGCCTCTTCGATCCCTCGGGGAAGCTTGTCGATCAGCTCGAGTGGAAAGAAGATCTTCGTGAAGGGCAGGTGACGATTCGCGAAGATTTGTCGATGGAGCCCGACACAGCAGTGGTCAGCAAGGTGATCGATGGCGATACGATCGAGGTAGAGGTGGGTGGGGTGCGCCACGAGAAAGTCCGCTTCCTCGGCGTCGACACTCCCGAGACCGTGCATCCGGACAAGCCCGTGCAGTATTTTGGCAAAGAAGCGTCGGACTACACGAAGGCCCGGCTTTTGGGAAAAACGGTGCGTCTCGAATATGATCATGAGCGACGAGATGAGTACAATCGCGTGCTGGCGTACGTGTATCTTGATGAAAAATTGTTCAACGCCGAACTCATTCAAAAGGGTTTTGGTCGCGCACTACTTGCCTTTCCTTTTAAATTCAGCGAAGAATTTGCGCAGATGCAGAAGAAGGCCCAGGAAGATCAGGTCGGTCTCTGGGCCCAGAAAATCCCACCATCTCAAGCTCTGAACAGCTCCGACTCGTTGCTGATGCGCATTCTCGCAGCCATCAATGCGCTGTTTCAGAAGATCGTCGGGCCACCCTCAGCACCTGCGAAATTAAAAGTCATTGAAGATGCGAGAGGGATGAAATTCTAGGGATTATCCACACCCCCCTTTGCCCACGGATGACACCGCATAATTCGCCACAGTGTTTTTAGCGTTCCCCCCAGTACGCCATATTTCTTCACCGCCTGCTCGCTGTATTCGCTGCACGAAGGCAAGAATTTACACTGCCAGGGGAAGAGGGTGTGGAGGAGGGGGGAGAGGAATTTTTGGTAGAGAGACAGCATAGCGATCCGAATACCACGAATAAAATACACATCCGGATCCACGAATACTACGAATTGGATTCATTCGCAGATTCGTATCGCCTCATTTTGTCGTCACTCCTTCAAACACCTTCGTCTCCGGCAGAAGCCGAATGCTTCGGGGTGGGAAAACAACGAGGCGGGTTTTTCCTTGGATCTGGTCTTTGTCCACGAAGGGATCCGGCTTGTTGTCGTCCGTGAACCACGCGCGGGAGTCTGAGCTGCCCGAGCGATTGTCGCCGAGTACGAAGTATTTGCCCTCCGGTACTTTGTAGACCTTGTCGTCGTTGGCGCAGTCCTGCATGTAGGCGGCGAGGCAGGTCATCAGCCCTTCTTTGAGATAGTTTTCTTCCAGCTCCTGCCCATTCACAGACACCTTGCCGGCCTTCAGGCGCACTTCGTCGCCGGGGATCCCCATGATGCGCTTGATGTAGTAGTCCTTCTTCACTTCCGGAGGATGAAAGACAATGATGTCGCCCCGTTTGGGGTCTCCAAAAAGATAGTCGAGTTTGGATACAATGATGTATTCGCCATCCTGGAGGGTGCTCACCATGGAGTGCCCCACAACCTGAAATGGCGCGGCGATGAGCCTCTGCACAATCAAGAACATCACAATAATGACGGCGCTGTTGATCAGCACATCCAGGAGAAACCGTCCGAGGGTCTCTTCTTCATCGTCACGCATCGAGGATGAAAGGAGGGAGGAGTACCAGGGCATGTTGGTTGGCTGGTTACTAGTTTACTGGTTCATAGTAAAACGAAATGCATAAATTCGAAACAAATTCCACCCGCCTCGGGCGGGCAAAATCCTAAATTCCTGCCTGCCTGTCCGATAGGCGGATCTTGAACCAGCGCATTTATATGCTATATTCAGTCCATCTTATTATACGATTTCGATGCCCGACGACAACAAGCCAGCAGGTGGCGCTAGCGCCCCGCCTCCAGCCAAGGAGAGGTCTGAGAAGCCGGGGATGGAGCGTGTGAGCGAGAATTATTTTAAGCAGGTGAATGCGGAGTTCGAGAAGATCGTGAAAGAGAAGCCGCAGGAGATGATGAACGAGAAGCTCATTGACGAGATTAGCAAGCGCAATGAGAAGAGCTTCGAGCACAAGGTCGTCGATGCGTTAAAGAGTCCCGGGGAAGCACTCAAATGGGGCGGGAATATGCTCAAGACCTATGCTGCGGCCTGGCTGGCGGAAATGTTTGATTTAAAAAAACATTTTTTTGGCCTGAAGGACAAGGTGAAGGGATGGGTGGATGAAAAGACAAAGGGCTTCAAAAAGAAGCTGGAAGGGCTGAGGGAGTGGATTGGAAAAGGGAAGGGTCCCAGCAAAGATGAGGAGAGCGCGAAAGAAGAAAAGAGCACTGAAGAAACGGATGAAAACGAAATTCAGGTGGATGAACTCGAGAAGGTGGGGCCGCAGTATTATTGCGATCTACTCCCCTATTTGCTCGAAGGAAAGGATTTTGTTGTGAATAATGAAGAGCTTGTCGCTGCCTTTGCGCTGCTGAATGCCGGACGTATCAAGGCGGCGGCAGGAGGGAGCAAAGATGTTCTCGTAGCGCTTTTCAAAATGCCGTGGCCCAAGAAGCTCCTGATGATGGGATCATTTTTCGGGGCACTCGCTATGCTGATGCATATCTACAAGGTCAATGAATTGGGGAAAATAAAGGTCCCCAAAGACAGCAAAAACTTTAAAAAGTGGATCCTTCACAAGCTCGAAGCAGAGAAGGAAAAAATTGGTGAATTTTTGTCCAGCGAAGGCGTCAGCACTCCTGAATTTTTCTCAAACCTTCATCTGCACCTGGATATCATGGATGATCTTGCCCAGGGCAAGAAAAAAATGAAAGATTTTATTGCTCATCCGGAAGACATGGCCAAGCACCTCACCGAAGGAGCTTTTGAGTTTTTCCGCTCAAATCCCGAAAAATATGTGCGTCAGCAGAACCAAAAAGGTCTCAAGTCTTTTTCCATTGATCTGGAAAAATGGGCCATCGCTCCGGACGTGTCGGCGGACAGCGCCAAGAAGTGCGGAGAGCTGCGAACGAAGGTGGGAGAAATTCTCTCAGAGCTTCAGCAAGGAAAGCCGCTGACCCAAAAGCATATCGAGATACTGCAAAAGGGCGTGGAAAGTTTGGGTCTTGATCTTGAGGTCATGGTTGATGACGGATATTTGCTCTGGAGGGGCCTCAATGAACGTCGGATCATCACCAAGGGGCCCAAATACATCGGTATTGATCCGAGCTTGCCCATGGATCAGCAGTTTGACAAAGCCTGGATGTTTTCTACGGTACCAGACCTCATGAAGGCTCCCGGGAAGGGATTGGAAATCATGAAGTATCAGGTGCAGCATGTGGTGGATATCGTCAAAAAAAGTATCGATGGCGGTGGGATCTTGTATCTCCTGGGGGAAGGGCTGGAAGCGGTGCTTTACGCGTACGGAAAAAAATATATCTTGGGGCCCTGGGAGCTCCTGAAGGATGTGAAGCATCAGATTGTCAACTATTACGAAGGAAAAGAGGTGTCGGGCTATGAAATGCTCGTGCATCTCCAGGACGGACTCCTGCCAGTCTTCTGCGTCGGGTTGACGAAGACCATGGCCATTCATCTTGCCAAAGGGAAATTGGGAGAAGTTCTCAATGTCAAAAGTATTGCCAAGGGTATTGTCCTAGAATCGGCTTTGTATCAAGTTACCGGCGGTTTTCGAACCTTGAGGGCGGCCTGGAGAGGTGCCAAGGTCATGTTTCGGGGAGAGATAGGAGAATTATTGGCAAACCCGTTGTATCGAGCGACGGATTCCTTTTTTGAATTGAATCATCGCTGGGGAGGATTTTTTCGAAGAAAGATTTCCTTTCAGGGCAGCGTTCGTGAAGCGATCGGGCAAAAGCAATACATCCTCGAGGAACTCTACAGTGCTCTCGGCTGGCTGCAGGGCGCCACCAGCCCAAAATATCGAGAACCTCCTGCAGAATCTCTGAAGAAGGCGAGAGATGCTCTTGAGAGAGCTGGCATGAAAAGCCGGGTCGAATTTCCTGACAAAAATATGCCGGCAGCGAAGGATGCGGTGAAGAAAATTTTCGATGAGGTCAATAAGCTTGAAAATGAAATTATGGGGATGGAAAGAACAGGGAAGATTGAGCCTCTGGCCTCAGAAGCGGCCAAGGCAGGTGAAGCCGAAAGACTGAAAAAGCTCGAGCTCGATGCCAAGGAGCTGGAGGCAGCCTGGAAGAATCTTCAGCGAGAGCTTGAGCAGCGCAGAAAATATATTGTTGATACCGCGACCGCTCAAAGGAAGTCCGTTACGGACCCCGAGATCGCAGAACAGCTCAGAGCGCTGGAGCAAAGTCTTGGGCCAAAGATTTCCGCGGCAGAGGAAAGTTTCATGCGATTTTTTCACGGGCACCCAGAGCTGGGACGGGAGCCTCTGCCAAAAACTCCGCGCACAGGCGTTCCGGAGGTCCCCACGAAAATTCCTCATGGGCCGGAACTCAAGCCAAGAATCCCATCAAAGGTGAAACGCATTGGCCTTCATTTCCTGGGACTCGGCGCCGGCATCGGACTCTCCGCAGCCCTTGGCGTCGGGCTTGGTAAGGGGCTCGAAGCGTTTGCTGAAAAAGAAGATGAGTTCAGCATCGAGCCGGTCTCTGCTCGGAAAAAAAGCGGGGAAGATGCGCAGGCCGGGGGCATGAGATTTTTGGACGATTACGCGAAGAGTTTTAATTCCGAGTACAGCGTTCTCTACGATCGGCTCAGCTACGACAAGCTCCAGCAGTACGACAAAGAAGACAGCCTCCCTCTCGTCGTCCAGAATATGGCCTCTGAGCACCTGAAGATTGTTGAAAAAATGAAGGCCTTTCTCGCCATCCCGGGCAATCAGCAGCTTCTGTTCCGATTTTTCGAACAACTTGCCGGCACAAGCTTTGCGGACCTGAAGAAGCCGAAAAAAATAACGGAATACTTTGCGTTGAGTTACGATGCTTCGAACAAAGAGCTTCTCTTCCACTACGCGAGCGAAGATGATTTCAAAGCTCAGATGTATGATTTTGCGGATTTCGTGATGCGACATGATGGTAGGACAGAAGCGAAACAAAGTGATCTCGCCAAAGACGCGGTGAAATATGCGACCCCCGGACTTGGGATTTATATGGATGCTCGGGATACCCGTAATGCCGTACGACGAGGGCAAGTGGGAAGAGCGCTCAAGAGCGGGCTCTGGACGGGCGTGGGAGCCTTCGCAGACGCGGCGGCGCTAACAGGATTTGGCGCCTTGCTCACGGGCGCTGTGCGTGGAACGGTCCTGGCGACCAAGAGCGCACGAGCGGCAAAGATTGCCATGCTCGCTGGCCTTGGCGGGGGCGCGCTCGACGTTGCCTACCAGCTCTTCACCCCGAAGCATTCCGAAGTGATGAAGATCGCCAGACCCGATCGGACCTTTGTTTCTGAAGATCTTAAGCCACAAGCTCTCCCGGGTGATATTGCTGGAACTAGGAATTAGCTTTTTAGCTTCTTAGGAAACACAAATACAAACAAAAGCTAACAAGCTAACAAGCTAAAAACCTAACAAGCTGTCCCATGCTCCCCTCCCCTCAAGCTCTCGCCATCGCCATTGCTCAGACTTCCTTCACGCTCCAAGAAAAGCGTGACATGGTCGCAAGCCTTCCGAAATTCACCGAAGCACAGATTATCGAACTCTACGATCTGCTGGTCCTGCTTTACAACCAGGAAACAAAACTCATCAACGATGTGAAGCTCCTGGATCTCAAATACCAGACCAAGGTGCAGGTTCTCATGGATGAAGCGAAAGCTGCGATGGGAAAAAAGAATGATATGGAAACATATCGGAAATAACTTTTTCCCCCTTGTAAGGGGGTGAGGGGGTCTTTAGAATAACGGCACTCCTGAAAGGAGTTTTTGCAAGAGGGAGAAGCTCAGCTCCACAAAAATTTGATTCCACAAATTTTTATTGCGCTGCCTTTCGCTTCGCATCCCCGCTTACGCGGTGCTGCTTCGCTTCGGTACGCTTCTCTCGCACTTCCTTATGGCGGCTGTAGCTCAATGGTTAGAGCATCGGGTTGTGGTCCCGAGGGCTGTGGGTTCGATCCCCATCAGCCGCCCCATCGTCGGTTTGAATGCTTCACACTTCGAGATCCGCCTGCGGCGGATCTCTTCGGTTTCGCATTCAAACCTCCTCTTCCAAAATCCCTGCCTGCCGGCAGGCAGGATTCATCGCATACTTTTACTTTATTCTTCAGAAAAATACTTTCGATCAGCCAACATTAAATTCAGATGTCATTCACTGATTTTGGTAAAAAATTCTCCACCAATTTTCCTTTAGTGCAGAGCACTGTCTTCATATTCAATGGATTAACATATGATCAAAGACATGTTAATTATATCTGAAATTTTTAACAGAAGCCGTTTGACATTTGTCATACACCGAGTACCCTGAGTGTGTCTTTGATTTTTTATGCCAACAACACTTCAGGTCAGCACACGACAATTTTTAAGAAATTTTAAGAATTACAAAGAGCTTCTCAGATCACGAAAGGTGGAAAGTTTTACGATTCCCATCGATTCTCATGAGGAGATGAGCGTTACCTTGAAAAAGTCTAATAATACCGGGGAAAATATTGCTCGAGTGTTTGAAGCTTTGAAAAAACCGATTCATATTAAGCGGCGCAATATCTTTGAAGGTCTTTTCTCCCGACGATGATTGATGCTATCCTTGACACCAATATTCTTATTTACCTGAGCAAAAAGAGTTCTCCGTATCTCAGATTTTTTAAAGAGGAATTAAAGGGTAAGCAAATTGGGATCAGTGTTGTTTCCTTTGTCGAGTTTCTCATTGGGGCAGAAACAAAGCTTGAACAGGCAATTCTTCGCGAAAGCCTTTCTTCTTTTGAAATCTTCCCACTCACGACAGAAATTGGTTTTCAATGTGCAATGACCTTAAGTAAGCGAGAAAAGCCAAGTTTCAAAAATCCTAAAATTGCCGATATCATCATCGCCCAAACAGCGCTCTTTCATGGAGTTCCTTTGGTGACGAACAACGCCAAAGATTTTCGATCGTTTCGCGGACTAAAACTTATCGTCCCCTAAACGCTTCCTCTCTTCCTCTCCATGCTGACCACCGTCTCGACATGATGCGTCTGGGGGAAGAGATCCACGGGCTGCACGGTGAGGATTTCGTAGCCCTTGGCTTTGAAGTCGACGAGATCGCGGGCGAGGGTGGCGGGATTGCAGGAGACGTAGATCACCTTCTTTGGCATGAGGGAGAGGATCTTGTAGCGCGTCTTGTCGCTGATGCCGGCTCGGGGCGGATCAAGGATGAGCAGATCCAGGTGCAGGTATTTGTTGCGATCGCCAAAGAGGATGTCTTTTACATCGCCGCACTTGTAGCTGCAGTTGGCGAGCTTGTTGATGCGGGCATTTTCGTTGGCGTCGCGAATCGCTTCCTCCAGGATCTCGATGCCGATCACTTCCCTGGCCTGGCGCGCGATGAACTGTCCGATCGTGCCGGTGCCGCAGTAGAGATCGAGCACTCGTTCGTGACCTTGGAGCTTCGCAAGCTTTTTCACCACGTCGTAGAGTTTCTCGGCGCCCAGCGAATTGGTCTGAAAAAAAGAGAAGGGAGAGATCTTGAACTGCAGGTCGCCGATTTCCTCAAGGATATAGTCGCGACCAAAAAGCACTTCGATTTTTTTATTATCATGGCCCGCGTAGGAAATGGCTTTGCCAAAGTTCACCGTGTGGAGCACGCTCTGCAGGCCTTCGCCGAGGATTTCTTCGAGCTCATCGCAGAGATGGCGGTTGATGCGAGCCCCGGGGCGCGTGACAAAGTGGATCATCCACTCCCCTGTTTTCACACCTCGACGAATGATCAGGAATTGCCAGAAGCCGTTCGGTCGCTTCATGAAATCAAAAGGTTCCAGGTCAGCATTTTTCACATAGCGGCGAAGACAGTCGAGCACCATGGGCAGCTTCTCATCGAAGATGGCGCAGGATTCGATCGGGATGATGGAGTGAAACATGCCGCGCTGCCGGAAGCCGAAGTCAACGTGCCCATCGTCATTGATCCCAAACGAGAGTTCCATTTTGTTGCGGTAGAAAAAAGGCTCCGGGCTGGGGATGATCGGCTGAATGGGAACCGTAGCGAGACGGCCGATTCTTTCGAGCGTTTCTCGCACCTGCTGCTCCTTGATCTTCAGTTGTTCTTCGTAGCTGAGATTTTGCCAGAGGCATCCGCCACACGAAGGCTTCTTTTCATTGATCATGTTGGACGTCGCAAAGTAGGGACACTTCGCAGCGACCGCTTGTGGGGATTCCACCAACACTTCTTCGAGTCGGGCAATCGCGTACTGGGGTTTTTTTTGTGTGATCAACGCCTTCACTTTCGAACCCGGAAGCGCTCGCTCCACAAACACGCGAAATCCCCCGACCTTCGCCAAACCAAGCCCGCCGAGAACAAGCTTCTCAATCTGGAGCTCTAAGAGATCGCCCTTGCGCAAGGCAAAAGCTAAAGGTACAGCGGGAACAGCCATGTCGATGTTCTTATTCGTAGGATTCGTAGATTCGAATGCCCATTCGTAGATTCGGATCGCCCCTTGGGGGTCGCTTTCTTTTATATCAATTTTCCCCAGAAAGTCAATGATAAAAGCTAAGGGAAACCGCAGAGAATCGCTAAAATTTCTCTAACGCTTGTTTATGAAAAAGTTTTTCAAAGGCTTCGTCTTTGTGGTTATTCTTGGCTTTCTTCTGCTGCTCTTGCCACCGGTGCGACAGGTGGTTCTGCGCGTATTTGAAAAATCAGGAATGTGGTTCAAATCCCAGCTGGTCCAGACTTCCTCTTTTGAGCTGCTGGGCTATCCCATCGCAACCGAACTCTCCGGTCATTATGTGGCAACCCTCCATGCCGTGAATGCTGGAACTCCGCAGAAAAAAATTCTTGCGCTTGAGGGTATCAATATTGCCAGCATCGGGGCTCCGAAATTTCTCGGTGCGTCAGAAGGCTGTCAGGAGATACCCGTGCCAGTTGTGACGCCGTATCAAAAAGTTTTTGTTTCGGAGACGGGCTCGTGTCAGATGAAGCTTCCGCTCACGTTTTCCACAGAGGGTCTCGCGATTCTCCGCGTTCTTTCTTTCGTGCCGGATCAAGAATATTCCGATGCCAATACCATGCTGCAGATCCACGTGGGTGATCCGGCGGTGGAGATCACGCCTCCAGCCGTGAGTGGGGGAAGTTTTGGCGGTGGAGATTATTTTTACGCCGTGAGGCCCTATGACCACAGCGATGTTCTCGAGACCAAGCGCACCATGAGCTGTAGTGCAAGCGGGTTTCAGACCAAGCTCAGCATCCCGAATCCCCCCGCCGAGATTTCCAATGTGGTTGCCTCTGGCAGTTCGATTTCTTTCACGATCAAAAATCCCGTCGTGAATACCCTTCTCGACACCGCCTCAAAAGTGAATTTTCAGGTGAAATGCGAAATCTATTCGGATGACACAACGCCACTCAGCGAGCGAGATCCCAACCCCATCGTCACTAAAGACATTGTTTTCCAATTTCTTCCGCAGGGCCAAGAGCCGCCGGTTCCCCTTCCCTACACGCTCAAAGATTCAGACCTGGAGATCAATCAGGGGTCCTTTGGCGAGGTTGCCTACAAAAAGACAACAGTTGATCTGAATACCGTGCATTACGATTTTCTTCTGAATTTTTGGGATCGCAAAAATGATGATTTCCGACTCTCACTGGATGTCCCCAAAAATATTCGAGAAAATTTTCAGGTGAACCCCTGTGCTTCCGTTCTCCAAATCTCGCGCTATGGCGAGCTCCCGGACCTGGAAGCTCAGCTCTACAACAACCAATTTGGCTGCACGCTTCGGCTGAATCCCGCCTTCACGTTCGCTGCGGATCCCTCCCGGAAATCCTATGACATGCCGCAGAAGGTCAGCATGAACATCAAAAATCCGAATGATGAGAAGGAATTCCGAAACTATACCTTCACGGTTCATGCGGATTTCCCCACCTATAAAAATCCTCTCCTTCAACCCATTTCGCACCCGTCTGCTTCTCCAGGAGGGTGGAATTGGAACAACTAGCGTTTAGCGGTTAGCGTTTAGGGTTTA
>CAZWLI010000178.1:0-5020 GCA_964634525.1 uncultured Candidatus Peribacteria bacterium
ATCGCCGGCAGCGATCTGGTGCCGGAGCTGAAAAAAGCTCCCGGATCAAAGTCATCCTTTATTCAGCTGATCGTGATCCTCATCGGAATCGGACTCATGTTTGGGCTGAAGTATTTGGAATAAAGAGTTCAAAGTTGATGGTTGAGAGTTCATGGTTTCTGGTAATATCAGGGTGAATTTCTCGAACCATCCATCATGGCTTTTCTTTACACCTTCTCCGAAGAGCTCAGCCCTCAGCATTCACTTCAGAAAAGGTTTCAGCATGAATTCCCTCATCTCAAAGGCGTGCTGAGCCAACGCATTGCTCGTGTCGAGAGCACCCGCGCTCTTTCTTCGAATGAACAAAAGCTGGTCCATGAGCTTCTTCTCAGCAGTTTTGGAAGAAAGGCGAGCAGGAGCGACCATCTTCATCTGAAGCTTTTTGAAATCGCCTTTCAGCCCGCCATCACAGATCCCGAGCACCCAGCGATCCAGAAGATTCTGAAAACAACGAATTTCTTTGGCGATATTGTCGCGGTGAAACTCTCCACGGTGTATGGATTTGAAGGCTTGGAGGAACATGACGCGAAGAAGCTCGTGCACACGCATCTTTTTAATGATTTGCTTCACGTCATCATTCCAGAGAGCTATCAGCCAACCAGCTTGAAGATCACAGCGAAGTCTGAACCAACCGAGATCATCACGGGTTTTGCCGACATGAGCCTGGAGGAGTTGCGCAACTTAAGTGGGAAACGAAGCCTGTATATGGAGGACTGGAGTCTCCTCGAAGTGCAGCGGTATTTTCGCGATGTGCTGAAGCGAGATCCGACGGACAGCGAAATAGAATACCTGGCCCAGCGAAGCTCGGATCACTGCTTTCACACAACCTGGAAATCCCTCGGGCTTTTTAAGCTATTAAAATCACGAGTCGATGAAGTGCTTCCCAAACGCCCGGATATTGTTTCAGTTTTTGTCGATAATGCTGGCGTCATGGCGAGCAATGGCAAGCAAACCTACTTCATCAAGGGTGAAACGCACAACAGCCCCACGGCGATTGCACCCGTCGGAGGCGTCGAGACGATGCACGGCGGATGTATTCGAGACATCATGGGCACAGGCCAAGGGGGTTTTCCGACCATGGCCTCTGAAATCTTCATCATCGGGACGCAAAGCAAGGAAGAGATGAACAAAGACTATGAAGTGGATGCATTCCTGGAGCCGCTCGTCATCCTTCGCGGCATGATCCAGGGCGTGCAGAATTATGGCAATGCGATGGGCATTCCCAATGTCTGTGGAAGGGTGCTCCTACATCCGAAATTCTTTGGCAAACCTTTGGCGCTCGGAGTTTGCGTCGGCACCGGAGAGAAAAAGTTCTCGAAAAAAGGAAAGCCGAAGAAAGGCGACATCGCAATCCTCATCGGATCAGCAACCGGACGCGATGGGATTCATGGAGCCACCATGAGCTCCGCAGCGAATACCAGTGCGACGATCAAAAAAGAAGGTGCTGCAGTCCAGATCGGCGACCCCTACACAGAGCGACTCATCATGGAAGCCACACCAGAACTCCGCCCCCTCCTGCGCGCATACGGTGATCTGGGAGCCGGCGGCATTGCCTCCTGCTTCGGGGAAATGGGCGAAGGCGTGGGCATCGAGATCGACCTCACGAATATTCCCACGAAATACGAAGGACTCTCGGCCTGGGAAAAACTCGAATCAGAATCTCAGGAGCGAATGGGTATGGCAGTGGCACCAGAAAAGCTTGAGGAGGTATTCGCTGTGCTGAATCGCCATGAAGTCCCCTGCCACCAGCTTGGAACCTTTACGGGCAAGAAAAAATTCACTGTGAAGCACGCCGGAGAAACCATCGTAGACCTGCCCTACTCCTGGCTCGAAGATTTCCCCGTGCCACAGAAGAAGGTCGATACATTCTTTACCACGAAACAAGAAATTCATCTCCCAGACCCCCTACCACCCCTGATCTCTCTTCTTGCTCAGCCGAATCTTGCGGATCAATCCTTGTTCCTGCGTCGTTGGGATTCCACGGTACAGGGCAAATCGCTTCGGGAGTCGCTCGCGCCGTTTACGAATATGCCCTATGAACAAGGCATTGTTGTTCCAAATGAAGACGAAATGAATTTAAATAAAAATTTGCGAAGTTTTGGGTCTCGTGGGCACCAAAGCGAGCAATTCTCATTACGGGGAGAGCCCGTGAGAGGGGCGAAGCCCCTTTCGCGCATTACTCAAGTCCTTTCGCTCACCATCAATCCCTGGTGGGCAGGAAATCCTTCGAATATGGCTCGGGCTTGCGTGGCCGGATCGGTGAGCAAACAGATCGCGGCAGGCGTGAAGCGACAGAAGATCGTGCTCTGCGATAATTTCTACACGCCCAAGAGTCGACCTGAAATCGATTTTCAGCTGACGGAAATGGTTCGCACCATCACCGACATGATGCTCGAGCTCGAGACGCCCATCATCTCCGGAAAAGATTCCTCGAGCGGGACAACAAAGCTGGGGGGAGATATCCTGGAGGTTCCCCCCACCCTCTGCATGACCGCGCTCGGGATGGGAGAGAAAGCAAAAAAGTTCCGCCCAAGGCTCTGCAGAAAAAAGGCCATCAGCTCTATTTCATTCCTGCAGGTATTTCCAATGATGCGAGCGGCTCAGCCCTGCTGCCTGCGGAAGAACGAATGAAGGCCTTCAACTACAATATTGATATTGCCGAGTACCGAAAGACCATCGACTCTCTCAGCGAGCTGATCGAGAAAAGAAAGATCAAGGCGATTTCAGTGACCGATGAAGGTGGAATTTTTCACCGGTTGTTTGAGATGATGGTGGGATCGGGGCTGGGGGTTGAGATTGCTTCGTCGTCCGCCTTAGGCGGACTTCCTCGCAATGACAAAGATCTTGAATTCCTCACCAAAGCCGTTCCAGGGTCCTTCATTGTCGAAGTCGAAGATCAGAACTCGCTTGCCGGTCTTGATGCTATTCATCTTGGAAAAGTGATCCAAGAACCGGAGATGCGGATCGGATTAGATATTCTCAAACTTGAGAATATGAAGAAGGTGTGGAATGAAGCATGGTACAACATCCTCAAGATCCCAAGAGAGCAGCAGGACATCGAGGTCCCGAAAAAAAGAAAAATATTTAAACCCTCCAAGCTTCAAAAGAGAACGGTGAATGTCGTCTACACCCCTGGCATCAACTGCCATCAGGAAATGCTTCGCGCCTGGCAACTGCTGGGCTGTGAGGTGAAGCTCATCTCCGTGACCGATCCGCAGGCAAAGTTTGCGAATAGCGAAATTGTCGTCTTCCCCGGAGGATTTGCCGATGGCGACTACCTTGGCGCCGCGAAGGTGTGGCATCGCGTCATGGAAACGCAATTCAGAGATCAGATGGATTACCTTCGCTCCGGAAAAATCCCCGTGCTTGGCATCTGCAATGGATTTCAACTCATGACCCGATCGGGATTCTTCGGAGAGAATCTTCGTCTCACCTTCAATGAATCCGGGGTCTTCGAACAACGATGGGTGAAAGTGAAACTCACGGAAGAATCCAAAAACTCCATTTGGACCAAGGGTCTGGAAGGGCAAAGTCTTTCCTTCCCCGTTGCCCATGGCGAAGGAAGATTTGTGATGGATGGCGCCATGACCAAGGCCAGCATTGGCATGAGCTATGATCCGAACGTGTATCCGAATAATCCCAACGGTTCTGTGCATGGCATTGCCGGGGTTTTTAGCGGGATTCACGGGCAATTCTTCGGCGTCATGCCCCATCCGGAGCGAGCCATCGAATCCTTTCATGTGAACCAGGACGGGCTCCTTCTGTTCGAGAATATTCTCAAAAATCTGAAATGACGCTGAAAAAAAAACTTTGGCTGCTCAAACTTTCGGAAGTCTTTATTTTCTTCCATCTTTTTAGTGGCGTCCTGATTCCATTCTTTACGATTCGGGGAGGCCTCAGCTTGACTCAAATCATGCTGATTCAGGCTTGGTTTTCTCTCGTCGTGGTGCTCCTGGAAATTCCAACCGGAACGCTTGCGGATACCCTGGGTCGAAAAAATACCATTCTCTTCGGCGTTCTTGCTTTTCTTTGTGCGGCGCTCATCTATGGAACAACGCGTTCTTTCGGTGTATTTTTTATCGCCGAGGGCTTGTGGGGCCTTTCCACCGCGCTTTTTTCCGGCGCCAAAGAGGCCATGGTCTATGACACCTTGATCGATCATCATGAAGAATCACATTCCAAAACTATCTTTCGCCAACTTTCGAGCATGGGACTTGTAGGGCTGCTCATCAGTGCCCCCATCGGAAGTTTCATTGCGGAAAAATTCGGAGTCCAGTGGCCAATGCTTTTTATGAGTCTTCCGATTCTCCTCTCGGGGGTTTTGCTCTTTCTGGTACCGGAACCAAAAGCCCATCGCCAACGAAATGAAAAACCTGAGTTCAGGAAAAAAATAAAAGAAGGGTGGAAAATGTTTAAGGATCATCCCTACCTTTCCGTCATGACTCTCGACATGGTGCTGATCTGGACCTTCGCCTTTATGATCGTGTGGTTTCAGCAGCTGGTGCTGACAGATCTGCAGGTTGATGTCAAAAATTTTGGATGGTTTGTCAGCTTTTCGCTCGTCATACAACTGACCGTGCTCGCGATCTATCCAAGGCTAGAGAAAATACTTGGCAACAAAGTCCGCGTCCTTTTTCTTTCCGGAATACTCCCGGGGCTTGGGTTCTTGCTCCTCGCATGGCTCCCCAGCATTCCCATGCTCCTGCTGGCACAGATTTTTTGCAGTGGATTTGGACTCTCGAGGAGAACCCTGTACTCGAGCTACGTAAATAAATTTATCCCCTCTTCACATCGGGCCACGATCAATTCATTCATCAACATGGGCATCAATATTGCCGGAATCTTCGTCAAACCCCTGATCGGTTTCCTGGCCGATATCAATATCAGCACGGCACTGATCACACTGGGAGTCGGCTGTTTGGCGGTCAGTATCTTCTCCCGGGTTGAAGAACACATGCTGCTCGACTAGAGATCATCCGCA
>CAZWLI010000179.1:0-2459 GCA_964634525.1 uncultured Candidatus Peribacteria bacterium
CTTTTAGAAAAAATGGCAAGCGGTGAAAAAAGTCCCACCAAGGCCCAGGGGTTGCCGCTATGGGGGGTGCCTAGAGTGATGAGAGAACGCACACGTTTGGCGCCACCGAGTTTCTTGACGTAGTAGCGACCAATGAGCCCCCCCTTAGAGTGGCCAATGATGCTGATCTTGTTCAGGTGGTAACGTTCGCAAAGGCGTTCTACCTTCATATGCACGTGGGTGGCCAGCTCCTCGATGCAACGTGTGTTGAAGGTTTCAAAGATGCCGCCCAGGTTGAGACTGAAGACGCAGAAGCCGTCCTTTCGCAGACGCTTTTCAAAAATACTGAAAACCCTTCGTGTGGCCCCAAAACCATAAAGAAGAAGGACGGGATGATTGCATTTTTTAAAATCCGTTAGCCTCTCGACTTTGTTCCCCTGGATCGCCATCCGAACATAGGTGAAGGTCGCATCGAGATCGCGACGAGCTTGCCTCAAAACTTTTTTCACTTTTCCAAGGGGCATTTCCAATAAAGTTAAATGAAATCGGACATTTCGTCAATTGACAAACTTCACCTTTTTTCGTACTTCACCCGCCATGCCGATTTACAAAAACAAGCCCCACGACAAAAAAACGACCGCCTTGCCATTTTATCGTCCTATCGATCGTTTGCTTCTGACCACGTGGGAAAAAAAACGCTTGCTCGTGCCCTATGCCTTGGTTCTGTTGGTGCTCGTCATGATTTATTTTGCTCTTCAGTATTATACTTCCCTTTATAATGACAAAGCCTCCCGTCTCTTGGAGTCGGGTCAGCTTGCGGATGTTGTTCAGCGCTATGGGCGTTCTGAAGCGGCTTTGCTCGCAAGGATGAAGCTTGCCGCAACGGCTCTTCAGGAAGGTCGGCTGGAAGAGTCTCTCAAACTTTACGGAGAGACCGTGGAGCATGCGGAGAGATACCCGATGCTTCGTATTGCAGCTCTCCACAATGAAGCTCTTGTCTATGTCAAAAAGGGAAATTTTGAGGAGGCCTTGAAGTTGATGGATCGGGCGGTGAAGGATCCGCAAAATGCTATTCCAGATTACTCTCGTCTCTTGATTGGCAGAACCTATGAGTTGAATGGCGATCTTGAAAAAGCGAAGGAAACTTACAAAGGTCTTTCGGAGGCCGGTGTCAAACCGTCCATTCAAGGAGAAGCAAAGGAACGTCTTTCATGGATCGAATCACCAAAAGAAAAATAATTCTCTCTCTCTTGAGTTTTATGCTGTGCTCTTCGCTTGCGGGTGAGTCATGGGCTCTCACCATTTCTGGTGTCTCCCAAAAAGAAAAACTGCCTTACAGGCCGCGTTGGGTTTCCATTCTCAAAAAAGGGAAGCTCATCAAATATAAAAGAAAGGAGTTTGCCTCTCCTGCTATCTCTAAGGACCTTGTTTTTATTGGCTCGGATGGCGGCTTCTTTTATGCCCTGAAGAAAAAGAACGGACGGAAAATCTGGAGATTCAAGACAGGCGCTCCGGTCAATGGGACACCGGCTTTTGGGGGAGATGCCGTGAGTGGCTCGGTGATCGTTGGAGATGACAAGGGGATACTGCACGCTCTTTCCATGCAAAAGGGCCATGAACTTTGGAAGCAGGACTTGGGCTCGGAGATTCTTGCGGCGCCTGCTGTTTCCGGCAATCGTGTTTTTGTGACGACATCAGAAGGAAAGGTCGCGGCATTAAGTCTTTCCGATGGTCATATCCTCTGGCAAAAAGACAATCCCCAGCCAGGTTTGCAGATGACGATCCGTGGTTCTTCAGGTCTGGCGGTCGATTCAGGAAAATTGTATGTCGGTTTTTCTGATGGAAGTCTTTGGGCGCTTTCTGAAGCGGACGGACGATCCCTTTGGCAAAAATCATTGCCAACCACGAGAGAGGGATTTCGTGATCTGGATGGGACGCCTCTCATCGATGGGGATCGGCTTTATGTCGCGACGTTCGATGGAGGTGTTTATGCTCTCGCCAAGTCGAATGGCCAGATTCTATGGAGTCATGAGACGGGTAGTGGCGTGAAATTGGCTTCTCAAGGCGACCGGCTCTATGTCTCAGGCTCCGACGGCACTGTTTATGCTTTCCATAAAAAAGACGGCAAAGAAATCTGGAAAACTCCGATAGGGCGGGGCGCGCTGACCACCCCTGTTGTTTATCAGGACCTCCTGGTTGTTGGCCTCTCGGGCTCCACCGTTAACTTCCTTTCTCTCCAGGATGGCCATGTGATGGCCCGTCGTTTCGCACGCAAAGGCCTCTTCTCAGATCCAATTGTCGATGAGGGGAAGATCTACTACCTCTCTAACGGCGGACGGATGTACTCGCTGTCGTTGATTCCTTAAGCGGCCTTGACACATCAACCGCACAATTGTACAGTTCAAGAATAATGCGCTATGTTACGACCAATATTCGACTGCCCGAGGACCTTTGGAAAAGTCTGAAGCAGGAAGCAGCTG
>CAZWLI010000180.1:0-12067 GCA_964634525.1 uncultured Candidatus Peribacteria bacterium
CCGAATTGATAAAAAAAAGCGAGGCTAACCTTTTATCTCTTCGACGGCAATCACCGCCGCCCCCTCCTCGTCGATCTCGACAAAATGTCTCTTCTTACTCTGAGAAAAGCTTCCAGGGCTGAGCAGAATACCATCTTTTGTTTCCTTTACCGACGCACTTTCCCCGGCGAAAACCGCATAGGCATAGCCCTGACGAAAGATTTCTGAAGCCACGGCGTAAGAGCTGCTCGAATCGCCAAAAATGCCGAGCTTTTCGTGAATGAAGTGCTTGTGAAAAGCGATCTTGCTGTCAAAAAGACGGCTTCCTTGGCCCTGCCCGCCGCTAGGCGTGGCGCCATGGCAAAAGACCTCAAGAGCTTTGTCTCGCTCCCCGGGGACTGCCGTCACCGAGAGCTCATGGGCAAGTGAATTAACGGTATCAAAAAGGCGCTTGTGGGAGAGATAGATGCCAAAACCATCACCAGCAGAGAGATCAACACTGTTCCCAAGAAACGCAAGATCTGTGCCATGCTCCTGGGCATACTGAAGCACGATGGAAAAATCATGGAGCACGTCGGCCGAACTCCTCGAGCCAAGGCGCAGATCACTGATGAGAAGAACTCTGGTCTTTCCTTTTTGTGGGAAAAGCGCTTTCTTCAGCTCGGCGAAGTATGGATGAGCGCTGTTCAGGCGATACATAATCAGCGCCCCCTCTCTCTTCTTGTGCAGGACCTCTTGCTTGGTCAGCGCGTTGAGTTCGCGATGGATCGTTCCCGGCGAAGTCTTCAGATGCTGGGCAATTTCAAGACCGTAGAGCGCCTTGCCGGGCTCCTTGAAGAACATTTTCATCATTTTTACTCGAATGGTGGAGTGAATGAGCCAATCAAACATGGGGATTTTTTAAAAAGTCTCTTGAGAAGAGACTAGCACTTTTTCATTTTTGAGAAAAGGGAAAATGGAAAAATGCTCTATTGATCCGATATGAGTTCTTGTGCCAGCTCCTCAAGCTTGTGAGCAAGAGCATTCTTCACCCCATCTTTGGCATCCTTCACAAAGCCGGGCTTGTTGGACTGATGATACCCAACGCCGGCAAGAAGTGTGGCAACAAGGGCTGCAATGGGGAGAGCTCCGGGACGACGGATATGAGACCCCCTGTGTTCGCCCTTGTGATCAACCTTTCCAGGCTCCTGAATAACCATCTTCACCGCACGGTGAACAACGGTTCTCACCAATTCCATCACGTATTCGTGGTCTGGCCTCATATAGGAGCCCACAATCGGGAGTGGATACAGAAGCTCGCTGGCTGCGTTCGTAAGCCACTTTAGAATTTCACGTTTCTCCCTAACCTCTGGTGTTTGCTCAGTGGGTGCTTCCGGATGTGTAGCTGCTGGAGGAGCTTCTGGTCGCGGGTGGTGGGCTGCTCGCGGATCGGAGACGCGAGGTACTCTTCGTGGATTCTCGGGTCTTGGAGCTGGTGTTGGGACTGTTTCTGCCATAGAAAAATGAGGGATGTCTCATGATCGCATAAAATCCGCTCTTTGTCTAATGAAAATGCACGACGAACAGCCCAGCCCCTGTGTAGAGGGGTCTGGGCCGGAACCTTGATCCGGAAGCAAATTTCGCTTCTTTCGGACGAAGGCTCTGAACTTCGATGGAAAGGAGTCCCCGCTGGCGAGGCGGGGAAGGAGCTAGGGCAGCCTCTTGAGCTCCTCGTGGAGGAGCCTGAAGCCACTGGGCAAAGCGCCCAGGGCATCGAGCTCGTTCATCTTGACCAGGACCCTCCTGGGGAGGGCCTGGGCCGTGTCCCTCTCGCTCGTC
This sequence comes from uncultured Candidatus Peribacteria bacterium, assembly GCA_964634525.1. Taxonomy (GTDB): domain Bacteria; phylum Patescibacteriota; class Gracilibacteria; order JAUYGZ01; family JAUYGZ01; genus CAZWLI01. The sequence continues at coordinate 1,798 of CAZWLI010000180.1, forward strand.
AGCGTCCCGACCCGACCCTCGAAGGGATTGAGCCGGTTCACCTCCGTCGTTAGCGTCCCGACCTGGCCCTCGAAGGGCTTGAGCCGGTTCACCTCCGTCTGGGCCGCCGACAACGTCGCCTCACAGCTCGAGCGAGCAGCCTGGGCCGCAGCCAACGTCGCCGCACAGCCCGAGTGGGTCTTCTCGACCCCCTCGAGATTCTCCAGCTTACGCTGGAGGGCCCCAACGTCGAGAACGAAGGGTCCCAGGGTCTGGACGACCGCCGGCGCCGGGGGCGCAGGCGGGGGCGTCTGGCCCGGGACGGCGGGAGCCGCGGTCGTGACGGGAGCCCCACCCGACGAGGGCTGGGCTCCTCTGGGCGGCGTCAAATCATCGTCCCTGCTGCTCGGGAACCTGCAGCCCCCGAGCAGCACCACGAGCGCAAAAGCGCACGTGGTGTACAGCTTGGTGCCCCTCACGGAGCACCTCCTTTCCCCTGGCCAGGGGAACGTCGAGCTTGAGATGCTTCAAGTGCCAATCGGGACCGACCCGACCGAGCACCATCCGCACCTCGTCACTCTCCATGGAGCAAGAAAAAAGAATCCTTCTTGAGGATTCACGCCTCTTGTTCCACGGAGAGACTTACTCGCTTTATCCAGCACCTTTTTCGAAGTTAATGAACAAACATATTTTTTAAAGAAATTCTTTTTTAACCGCAAAAAAGGTGCTGGATGAACCATCGAAATTCAAATTTGGATCATTTGATATGATCCGCTCTATGCTACAAAAAAACAGGAATAAAAAAATACTGTTGCAATAGAAAATTGGAGGAGTATAATGACGTTACAAGCCGGTGAGCTGTTTCATTACAGTTTACAACTGATGTCACAGAAACTCTTCCGAAAGGAGGGGTTTTTCTGTATATTCAGTAAGCGTGGTGGTTTATGGGGCTGTAGTGTAACGGTAGCATAACCGGCTTGACATCGGTTGGTACGGGTTCGATTCCCGTCAGCTCCACCACGCGCTTTTCAAAATTTCTAAAGAACTTGTAGTCCAGAGCAAATCACATCAATGCCAAAAATGGGGACTGCGCTCTCCTCAATGAAAATTTTTAAAAATTTTCATCTCGGAGTCCTTCGCTTGTCTCGCCACTTTCTATGTCAAAGAACAAGGATCTTTTATATCATAACTTGACTCAAAGTCAATAAAAAAAGCCCTGTCCAATTTCTTTGGACAGAGCTCTTAGCTAGAATGGCCTTATTGCCAACTAACGAATACTCGTTACTGATGCAATGTAAGCCAAGGCGGCTCTTTCACTTCCAATAAGTGCAACAAGTCGATCGAAATTTGCCTTTTCCTCTGTTTTTTCTTTGCCATCCACCTCCTTACCCCATTTATTTATTTTTTCATTTCCATCAGCTTCGTATAAGTTCAACGCGCTGGTCATTTGTGCTATTGTTGCTGGATTGAATTCTTGGAGCACTCCTTTGATTTCAGCCATCGCCCTAGGCAAATGCCTAAAATGAGCCTCTAAGGCCTTAGAAGTCACGGAGGCTCCTTCAGCTTTTGGAGGATGAACTGGCGGATGCACTTCTGTCTGAACACATCCAGCAACACCAACTGCGGCTATTGCCAACAATGGAGCGACTCTATTTCCTTGTTTTTCTGCCATATGAAATAAATTAAATAATGAAGGTAGGATTTTTAACCTTTATGGCTTCTTTGTCAAGTAGATATGAACACATTTTTTACTCTTTCTTCTTCTCTCGTTCCAAACACGCTGCGCACGCCTCTTGCAATTCCTTCTCGCCCTCCAATGGGGACTGCGCTCTCCTCGACTGATAATTTCCTTCGGAAATTCCAGCCTCGGAGTGCTCCGCTTCGGATCCCGCTTCGCGGGCTCCTTCGCTTTGCACTGCTGGTCTCGCCACTTTCTTCATCTTCTTCTTCACCATCAGTTGTTTGGGCCCGCACACGGGGCAGGTCTTTTGGATGGGCATATCCCAAAAGGCCGTCGTACAGTCGGGATATTGGTTGCAGCTGAAGAAAATTTTGCCCCTTCGGGTCTTTTTTTCGATGATCTGACCCTCCTCACAAACAACGCATTTTACCCCGATCATTTTTTCTTCTTTTTTGATGTACGTGCACTTCGGATAATTGGTGCAGCCCACGAATTTACCAAATCGCCCCGTTCTTTCCATCAGGTCCGATGCGCATTTGGGACATTTTTCACCGGTCAGGATGGGCTTGGGTGCTTCGCCTGGGGTGCCATCCGGATTGATGGGTCGAGCCGCCTTGCAGGTGGGGTAGCCCGTGCAGGAAAAGAATTTTCCAAACCTTCCCAATTTAATTTCCATGGGTTTGGCGCAGAGTTCGCACTTGAGATCCGTCTTCTCGGTGATCACTTCGTCGCGCTTGATGGCGTCTTTTTTCGTTTCGAGGAGGTGTTCGAAGGGATTGTAAAACCCTCGAATCATTTCCACCCAATTTTCCTTTCCTTCGGCAATCTGATCGAGCTGATCCTCCAGGCGAGCCGTGAAGTCGTAGCTCAGGATGTCGCTGAAGTGTTTGACCAGGAAGTCATTGACGACCTTGGCGGTGTCAGTGGGGTGAAGTTTTTTATCGTCCTTTTTTTCAACATAGCCTCTGGTCTGAATGGTGGTGATGGTGGGAGCGTAGGTGGAGGGACGGCCAATGCCCAGCGACTCCAGCTTCTTCACCAGGCTGGCTTCGGTGTACCTCGCGGGCGGCTTCGTGAAATGCTGCTCGGGCAGCAGGCCAGAAACCTTTGGCTCCACACGGAAGGCCGCGAGCTTCTCGAGGTAGTCTCTCTTTCCCGCCTCTGTCGCTACTTCTCCAGGCTCCTCCGGAAGGGTCGGCTGGACCTTGGCGAGCGCAAGGACCTGGCCTTCGTGAATCTCGGGAAGGATGCGTTCCTTGCTGTCACGGCGGAAATTACTACCTTCGTAGACTTTCAAAAATCCCGGGAAAACAATAATTTGCCCCTCGGTGGCGAATTCGTGGGGCCCAGCCGTGATCGAAACAAGCGTTTTTTTGAGCTTTGCCGCTGCCATTTGGCAGGCGATCGATCGTCGCCAGATCAGGCGGTAGAGCTTGAATTCATTGTCATCCAAGAATTCTCTGGCAGATTCGGGTGTCAACTTCGGATCGGTCGGTCGGATCGCTTCGTGCGCCTCCTGGGCGGACTTCGAGCGATTTTTGAAAAATCGCGGCTCACTCAGGGCATAGTCTTTGCCATATTTTTCTTCGATCACGCTCTTCATGGTGGCCACAGCATCGGCCGAGAGACTCACGGAGTCCGTACGCATGTAGGTGATGAAGCCTCCGAGCACTCCCCTCTTTTGCTTTACATTGCCCTCGTAAAGCCGCTGAGCCAAGACCATCGTCTGCTTCACGCTGAATCCGAGACGACTGCTCGCATCCTGCTGAAGCGTGGAAGTCGTGTAGGGAGCCGGGGGCGATGAAGTCGCATCTTTCTGCTCAACCTTTGCAACCTTGTGTTCCTTGCCCACAAGTTCGCTGAGAACTTTGCTCATTTCCTCGGCTGAAGCGACCTTCACTTTCTTGTCATCCAGGGCTTTGCCATGGACTTTGGAAAGCTCAGCATCAAATTCTGGAGCCGAATAAAAACTTTTCAGTTTCCAGTATTCATCCGCTTTGAAGGCTTCGATTTCGCGCTCACGCTCCACGACGAGACGCACCGCCACGGATTGCACACGTCCAGCGGAGAGGCCGTAGCGAATCTTCGTCCAGAGGAGTGGCGAAAGCTTGTAGCCGACGAGGCGATCCAGCACACGGCGAGCCTGCTGAGCGTGAAAAATGCTTTCGTTGATGAGGCGCGGGTTGTCCATGGCCGCAAGAATCGCTTTCTTTGTGATTTCATGAAAGACGATGCGTTTCGCGTCCTTCTTCGACACGCCCAAGAGGTGTATGAGATGGAAGCCGATGGCCTCCCCTTCGCGGTCCTCATCCGTTGCAATCCAGAGGGCCGAGCTTTCTTTCATGAGCTTCTTCAGCTCATCCACCACCTTCTTTTTCTGGGCCTTCACCACATAGATCGGGGCAAAATCATGCTCCACGTCAATCGCCAGACTTGCGTAGGGAAGCTTTTTTTTGGCCTCGGGAAGCTCGGCTTTCTTGTCCGGGAGGTCCCTCACGTGTCCCATGGAAGCCCGCACAGTGTAATCCCTTCCAAGAAATTTTTGGATCAGCTTCGCTTTGGCCGGTGATTCCACAATAACTAAATCTTTCATAGATACTCTTGTGAAGTAAATGGCTGATGGTTCCTTTTCCCCTCCTGCCAAGGAGGGGTTAGGGGAGGTCTTGTTTAGAACAGGGATCGATAGCCCAGGTTAAGAGAAATCAAAAAAATTGTCCAGAAAATTCCCAACGCGATGAACAGGAGCGAGAGGCCCTTGATGTCGTAGCGACTCTCGAGAAATTCCTCTCCCAAAGCCAAAAAATACATGCCTGCGGCAAAGAAAAAGGGCATGTCAAAGGTCTTGTACACCAGCGTGAGCGTCTCAGAAGCAACCCCTCCCTGATGCAACAAAAAATCAGCCGTCAGATATACGGCTCCAAACCCCAAGAAGAAAAAGAAGGCGACTTTTTTGAAGGATTGATTCATTACAATATGATAGCGAGGAAACAAATATCTTTCCTCTCAAGCGTTCAGAAGATATACTCCGTTTGTTCTTTGATTCAAAACAATGGCTTTGACAAAAGATGACGTGCGGCATGTCGCGCAACTTGCGAGGCTTTCGCTCACGGAGGCTGAGGTGGAGAAGTTTACGAAACAGCTCGAGTCTGTTTTTGCCCATCTGGACGAGCTTGCGAAGCTCGATACGGAGGGCGTCCCAGAGACCGCTCAGGTCAGTGGCCTCTCGCATGTCACGCGAGAAGACCGGGTGAAGCCATCTCTTGATCGTGAAGCCTTTTTGAAAACTTCGAAGCGTCCCAATGAACGGGGAATGATAAGGGTTCGTAAATCAATATGAAAACCATCAAGCAATTATCGGCCGAGCTGCGCAGCAAGAAACTTAGCTCCGTGGAGCTCACGAAGCACTCTTTGAAGGAAATTGAGAACAAGAACAAAAGTCTCAATGCCTTCGTGTCCGTGAATCCGGAAAATGCTCTGAAGATGGCTAAGAAAGCGGATGAAATGCTTCAAAAAGGTGAAGGAAATGAACTCACGGGCATCCCCGTGGGGGTGAAGGATGTTTTTTGTGAGCTCGGGGTGGAAACAGCGGCGTGCTCAAACATTTTGAAAGGTTTTGTTCCACCCTACGAAGGGACCGTGATGAAGAAACTGCGCCATCTCGGCGCGGTCTTCATCGGGCATACGAATACGGATGAATTCACGATGGGTTCCTCCACCGAAACCTCCTGCTACGGCACCACAAGAAATCCGCACGATATCACTCGATCTGCCGGAGGCTCCTCCGGAGGCTCTGCAGCGGCTGTGGCGGCTGGCCTCTGCACCTGGGCTCTTGGCACGGATACCGGGGGTTCCATTCGACAACCTGCTGGCTTTTGCGGTGTGACGGGTCTGAAGGTGACCTATGGCCGTGTCTCTCGCTACGGCATCATGTCCATGGCCAGCTCGCTGGATACCATCGGCTGCCTGACGCTGACGCCAGAAGACAGCGCCCTGGTGCTCAAATCCATTGCCGGGCACGACGAAATGGACTCCACAACACCGAAGCATGAAGTTGATGACTACGCCTCAACCCTCGACAAACCTATCAAAGGGCTCAAAGTTGGCGTTCCAAAGGAATATCTCTCGGGCCTGAAGAAAGAGGCGAAAGAGGTGTTTCAAATCCAGGTGGATCATGCAAAAAAGCTTGGGGCTGTGATCGAAGAGATCTCCCTGCCCATGACCCCCTACAGCCTCGCGGTGTACTACATCATCTGTCCCTCTGAAGTCAGCGCGAATATGTCCCGTTACGATGGCATTCGCTTTGGCCCGACGAGTGAGGCGAAAGATCTCGTGGAAGCCTATTTCGAAGCGAGGACAAAAGGCTTTGGCGATGAAGTGAAGCGCCGCATTATCATCGGCACCTATGCCCTGAGCGCCGGCTACTACGATGCCTACTACAAAAAAGCTTTGAAGGTGAGGACACTCCTGCTTGCCGAATTCGAAGAGGCTTTCAAAAAATTTGACGTTCTCCTCACTCCCACCTCTCCCAATGTGCCCTTTGTCAGTTATTCAAAAGGATCCGATCCGGTGGAAATGTACCTGGAGGATGCGATGACGCTTCCGGCGAGTGTTGCCGGAATCTGTGGTATTTCTATCCCTGGCGGCACGATCAACGGTCTTCCCTTTGGGCTTCAAATTATCGGGCCTCACTTCGGGGAAGCAAAAATTCTGAACGTGTCCCACCAACTCTCCTCCCATGCTTGAGTTCTCGTCATCACATCTCTCTCTCAAAATTGAGAAAGGATCGAGCCTGCTCATCACGGGAAAAAATGCCTCCGGAAAATCAAGGCTGCTGAAAGCCTTGGCGGGTTTAGAAAAACCTCAAGAAGGCAAGGTAGTTCTGGATGAAAGAAATATCTATGCCCTCTCAAAAGACGAGAAGCTAAAGTTCCTCGCATTCGCTGGCATCGCCCTTCATGAAGCTTCCTTGAATCTTTATGAAAGAGTGGGAAATAAACTTGTGAAGGAAATGTCTGCAGGCGAAAAAAAGAAAGCCGATCTTCTGCGATCGCTCTCACCAAATCCACGGTTGCTCTTCTGGGATGAGCCTTTTGTTCTTCTGGATGAAGAATCGCGAGAATTTTTTCGAAAAGAACTTCTCAAGAGAAAGAATGAAGGCCTTACGATCATCATCAGCACGCTCTTTCCGGAACAATTTAATTTTCTCAATCCTGAGAAAATACTTACCCTTCCGCATGGCGCTTAAAACACTCAATATTTGTTCGCAGTGCGGCTTTGAGTCTCCGAAATGGATCGGGAGATGTCCTTCGTGCCAGGGATGGAATACCTTTGTGGAAGACGTCGTGGATACGAAGGCCGTGAAAAACAGGGCTCTGGCAAAACCCATTGGAATCTCGAAGCTCAGTCTGGAAGATGCCTTTGCCAAGCGGATGGCAACGGGCATTGGTGAATGCGATCGCGTGCTCGGCGGCGGGCTCGTGCATGATAGCCTCACGCTCCTTTCGGGTGATCCGGGAATTGGGAAGTCGACCCTTGCTCTTCAAATCGGTCTTCATCTGGCGCAAAGCGGGAAGAAGGTTATCTACGTTTCGGGTGAGGAGTCCGTGAGCCAAATCTCGGCTCGTGCGAAACGCATGGTGGAGGCCGTACCAAAGGAATATTTTTTCCTGATAAGTTCGGATCATCTGGAAGGAATCGTCGAAACGATTCGCCAGGAAAAGCCGGCCTTTGTAGTGCTCGACAGCGTGCAGACGATTCGCTCCGAAGCGCTGCCAAGCCTCTCCGGTTCAATCGCACAGACGAGGACGATCGCCGAAAAAATGACGGAGCTGGCGAAGCAAGATGACATTCCCTCCCTGATGATCGGCCATGTGAATAAGGAGGGAGACCTGGCTGGACCCAAGGTGCTCGAACATCTTGTCGATACCGTCCTGTATCTGGAGGGAGAGCAATATCAGGACCTGAGGATTCTTCGCTCCATGAAAAATCGCTTTGGGGCGACGACCGAAATCGGCGTCTTCTCGATGAAGGAAGGCGGGCTCGAAGAAGTCAAAAATCCTTCTGCCTTTTTCCTTCAGGGCAGAAAAAAGAACGCGATCGGATCAGCCCTGAGCGTCACGCTGGAGGGTTCTCGACCCTTTGTGATCGAGATCCAGGCGCTCACGAATACCGCCGACTATGCCTACCCGAAACGCACGAGCATTGGCGTCGACGGCAACCGTGTGCAGCTGCTCACCGCGGTGATCAACAAATACCTCCGGCTGAATCTCGAAAAAGTCGACGTCTACGTCAGTATTGCGGGCGGCTTCGTGGCGAAAGATCCGGCGGTGGACCTGGCCATCGTGGCGGCCATTATTTCCTCCCGAAAAGAAATCCCGCTTCCTGCTGATTTTGCCTTCATCGGCGAGATCGGTCTCTCCGGAGAAGTCCGACCTGCCGCAAATCTGGAACGGCGGCTCAAGGAGCTGAGTCAACTTGGCCTCACGGGCATGGCTCATCAACAAATTGGCGAGGTGAAAGCATTGCTGAATTTCATACGCTAGTGCCATGTCTTTCCGTCGCTCTTCACGGTGATGGTTCCTGCGTCTTGGGTATCGCTCCACGCGATCCCACTTTCGTCGAGAGCAAGAATTGTGGCAAGATGCGGATGATCGTAGCGATTATTTTTCCCGCTTGAAATGATGGCCTCCTTTGTCTGGACGGCTCTGAGCAGAGCATCCGTTGAGCTCGTGATGGAACCATGATGACCAACTTTGAGGATTTGCGAACGGATGTCGGTGTCGCTCCTCAGGAGAGCAAGCTCCTCTTCCTTTTCCGAATCACTCATCAGAAGCAGCGATGTTTTTCCATACACCAGCTTCAGCAGCAGAGCTGAATTATTCGTGGTGGCCATGAGCTCCTTGCTCATGCCCGGAGTGATCACATCGAGAAAGATACCCTCATCGAGCTGCCAGTCCTGATCGGATCTCGCCTTGACCGCTGGAATGTTGAGATTCGCAATTTTCTGGAGAAACTCCTGATACGCAAAGCTCCCTTCGAGACGACCATTGAAAAGAAGAGCTCCCACACGATATCGTTCGAGGAGATTCAAAAACCCCTCGAGATGATCAAGGTCGGGATGCGTGAGGACAAGAAGGTCGATTTTTTGAAGGAAATAGTTTCCTTGCTCCGAAAGCTGTTCAAGAATTTTATTTCCTGGCCCACCGTCGACCAGGATCGTTCTTCCATGAGGAGTCTGGATGAAGATACTTTCGCCTTGTCCCACATCAAGCAGGCTGACCTTCAGCTGCTGCGGAAGCGGCCAAGCGAAGTTGGCGTAGGAAAAGCTACTCGCAACAAGAAGAAAAGCGACAACAAAATGTTTCACGGAGAAAAGAGAAAGTGCACGGTGTCCCCATCGCGCATGACGTATTCTTTGCCTTCAACGCGCAGCTTTCCCACTTCGCGACATTTGCCTTCCCCCCCAAGATCCACGAAATCCTTCCAAAAGCATACTTCGGCTCGGATGAATCCTTTTTCAAAATCCGTATGAATCACCGAAGCCGCCTTTGGCGCCTTCCAGCCCTGGCGAATGGTCCACGCGCGCACTTCCTTGGGCCCAGCCGTGAAGTAGGTCTGAAGACCGAGGATATCGTAAGCCTCACGAATGAGGCTGTTCAGCGTGCTTTCTTTGAGCCCCAAATCATCCAGAAAGATCTTGGCTTCCTCGGGAGGCAGACTGTTGAGTTCGTCTTCGATTTGCGCGCACACAGGGATGATCTTCGCCTCCGGCGGCAGGCCTAATTTCTCGTGAAGGTCTTGCCGCGCGAGCGTCTTGATCTGCTCCTCGGAACAGTTGGCGGCAAAAAGAATCTTCTTGGCCGTGATGAGGTGAAGATCTTCGATCAGGCGCTGCTCTTCCTCCGAGAACATGAGAGAAGAAGCGAGCTTTCCTTGGCCGAGGGCTTCAAGAATTTTCTTCACCACCGAAGCCTTCGCTGCGGACTCTTTTTCGGTTCTTGCTTTTTTCTCAAGCTCCGGAAGTCTTTTTTGGGCCATCTCCAAATCAGCCAAGATAAGCTCCGTGTGGATGACCTCGATATCGCTTTTGGGATCGATCACTTCACTCACATGCACGATGTCTTTGTTTTCAAAGACTCGCACGACATGCACGATGGCGTCGCAGTTGCGAATGTTGGAAAGAAATTTGTTGCCAAGCCCTTCGCCTTCACTGGCGCCTTTCACAAGACCGGCAATATCGACGAACTCGACAATCGCAGGAATGATCTTTTCTGGTTTTTCAATGTCAGCGAGCTTCGCAAGCCGCTCATCCGGTACTTCAACAACTCCCACATTCGGCTCGATGGTGCAGAAGGGATAGTTCGCCACCATGGCTCCCTTTCCTTTGGTGAGAGCGTTGAAAAGAGTGGATTTACCGACATTGGGAAGACCAACGATGCCGAGATTCATAGGGAAAGGGTTTAGGACTTAAAGACTGTCGTTCAAAATCTCTCGTAGTTCCGCTCTGTTCTTCATGGCTTTCATGAGAATGGATTCTACTCGCTCCTTTGCTTTCTTTGAAAGGTCAAACGACTGGGCAGAAGATAGCTCAGCTTTTTGAATGCGAGCAAG